>JAGHTP010000079.1 GCA_018065265.1 Candidatus Cryptobacteroides aphodequi
GAAACTATGAAGACTACAGCATGTTTTGGCTATGTTCGTTGCCAACGTCACACCGATTATCATTCTTGCCAATACCGTATATTTTTACTAAATTTATGACCTTATATTGCGCGCGGGAACCTTTTTGCAACAAATGCCAGAAACAAAAAATATATCTCCTTGTCATACCGGGAATATTCCGGCATCTCAATGGTTCGCAGCCCGGATAGTCAGTTCCGTCGCCCTTATCACTAAGCGACTGACTCGCGATGGCATCCACTGCTATAGCACAAAATTCGCTCCGGGCATCGTTTTTATGCGATGCACGGCACAGTTTACATCGGATCTTCTTTCCGAATTCTGGGGCAAGATTTATTTCTATCTTGATTCGGAACGTAAATGTCCGGAGGCGATCCCGGAACGGCAGATGAACAATTTCATCCTCGTCACTTCCGTCTCGGATGACCTCATTCCCCTGGGCGAGGTCACGCCGGAACTTCTCAAAGGCGACAGGGTTCGTGTTACCGGAGGCCTTTTCGAAGGCGCCGAGGGCGTAATCAAGCGTATTAAGGGAGACCGCCGGCTGGTCGTTTCCATCAATTGTCTCACTGCAGTGGCCACTTGTTTCATTAGACCGGAGTTTTTGGAAATAATAAACGAATAGTTGCGCAAAACGCGAGTTACTCGCGTCCGCGCAAATCCGAAATAATTTAAGTTATGAACGACTTGCACATTCAAAAATTCATTGAACTGTACAAAAAAGACCCGACTGGCGTGGCTTTCTGCCCTTATCGTGTGTGCCCGATAGGTGCGCACAGCGACCACCAGTACGGACTCATTTCCGGCTTCGCCATCGACAAAGGTATTCACTTCGCCTATACCACCAAGCAGAATGGTGTAATAGAATTGTGTTCCCTTCAATTCGAAAAACGTGCGCAGTGGCACATCTCCAGCACACCGGAGGTCAAATGCAACGATTGGGCCGATTACCTGAGAGGCGTAACATTGGAACTCAGCATCCGCCACAAGCTGAGTGTGGGCCTTTGCGGGGTTATTCAGGGCACCCTTCCCATCGGAGGCCTGTCCTCGTCGGCAGCTGTGACCCTCGTATTCCTGGATGCACTTTGTAAGGTCAACGACATCCATCTCACTGATCTCGAGAAGATTGAGATGGCAGTTGCCTCCGAAAACCGCTATGTCGGAGTCAGCAGCGGCAAACTCGACCAGAGCTGCGAGATTTATTCGAAGAAAGACCACCTGCTGTTCCTCGATACGCTTGACGACAAATACGAACTCATCCCGACCAGCCCGGCGATGAAGCCCTACGACATCGCCATCTTCTTCAGCGGTGTTGAAAGATCCCTTGCCGGCAGCAAGTTCAATATGCGCGTCGATGAATGTCGCAGTGCAGCCTACGCTCTCAAGGCATTCGCAGGGATGCCATACGGCAAATTTGCAGAGACATTTCTTAGGGAAGTGCCGGTTGAGACATACCATCGGTACAAGGATCGTCTCCCGGAAAACTGGGCGAAGCGTGCCGAGCACTGGTACACCGAATTCGCTCGCGTGCAAAAGGGTGTTGAAGCCTGGCGGAGTGGAGATATCGAAGAATACGGACGACTCAGTTTCGAAAGCGGACGCTCCAGTATATACAACTGGGAGACCGGCTCTCCGGAGCTCAAGGCCCTCTATGAGATTATGACCCGCACTGATGGCATCTACGGCGGGCGTTTCTCCGGGGCTGGCTTCAAAGGCTGCTGTATGGCCCTCATCGATCCTTCCTTCAGGGAGCAAATCGAGAGACAGGTCGAAGAAGCCTATCTGAACCAGTTCCCGGAACTCAGAGGAAAATACCAATTTTTCATTTGCCACAGTTCCGACGGATTATGAAATGCCTGATTCTTGCGGCCGGTTATGCAACAAGGCTGTACCCATTGACGGAGAATTTTCCGAAACCCCTTCTCAAAGTGGGCGAAAAAACCATACTTGACTGGCTCGTGGACGATATCGATGGTGCCGGTCTTGTGGACGAGTACATAGTCATCAGTAACCATAAGTTCGCCGGACATTTCATACAGTGGGCCGCCGGCAAAAGCCAGAAAGTGACGGTCGTTGATGACGGTACTTCCACCAACGAGACCCGCCTCGGCGCAGTCTGTGACATCAAATACGCCATGGATACTCTCCATCTGACGGGAGATCTTATGGTCATCGCGGGAGACAACGTCCTCGACTTTTCCCTTCAGCACTTCGTCCGTTATGCTTCATCAAAGCAGACGTCCAGCGTGATGCGCTACAGTGAGCCGTCGGAGGAGCGCCTTCGCAAATGCGGTGTGCTCGAACTGGACGGCGACCTCATCATCGGAATGGAGGAGAAACCTTCCGCCCCGAAGAGCCATTGGTGCTGCCCTCCGTTCTATTACTACACCGCTGCTGATGCCGCCCGTATTCCGCAGGCTATATCCGATGGATGCGGAACGGACGCTCCCGGCAGCTTTATCGCCTGGCTCTGCAGGCAGACAAGAGTCCACGCAATGGAAATGCCAGGCCGCCGTTACGACATCGGCAACCTGCAGAGCTACGAACAGGTTCGGAAAGAATACAAAGGAATTCATTGAAATATGAAGAAGATATTGGTCACCGGCTCGGCCGGATTCATAGGCAGCAATCTGGTACTCAGGCTTCTCAAAACGGAGTCGCCCATAGAGATTGTGGGTCTCGACAGCGTCAACGACTATTATGACGTGCGCCTCAAGGAGTGGCGGCTCGAGCAGATTTCGAAATGTGCTGCAGAGCACTCGGAGAGCAAGTACACGTTCGTCAAGGGCAACCTAGCCGACAATGCGCTCATTGACAGGCTCTTCGCCGAGCATAAGTTCGACATTGTGGTGAATCTCGCAGCTCAGGCGGGGGTACGTTACAGCATCACCAATCCCGGAGCATACATAGAGAGCAATCTCATCGGCTTCTACAATATCCTCGAGGCGCGCCGGAACTATCCTGTGGAGCATCTGGTATATGCCAGCTCATCCAGCGTCTATGGCGGTAACACCAAGATCCCGTTCAGCGAAGAGGATAAGGTTGACAACCCGGTTTCATTGTATGCCGCCACCAAGAAGAGCAACGAGCTGCTTGCTCACTCATACTCAAAGCTTTA
>JAGHTP010000012.1 GCA_018065265.1 Candidatus Cryptobacteroides aphodequi
GACCAAGATTGTCGATACCGCCGGACGTGTTGACCAGTTCTACCAGAGGTACAAGAACCGCAAAAAGTAATCTTCACGCGGAATCAATAGGTGAATGGAGCGGGACTCGGGAGAGTTCCGCTTCACTTTTTTAAGAAAAATTATGAATACACTCCTCATCTCAATTCTTGCCGCAGGCATCATCAATACCGTTCCCGAAAGCAACCCGCAGTCTCCCCTGCTTACTATGGAGCAGACCTTCAGCGCGAAGGTCTATCCCGTACGCGTGAGCGCAGACACCGAAGAAAAGGCGCTTGGCATCACGGCCGAAGAGCCCGATCTTGGATTCCTGCCCACGAGCGGAGATGGCATCGTTTACGGCGAGGCGGTAAGCCGCCACGAATTCGGCATTGACGCAGGAGTGTTCCCCAGCCCCGACGGCAGCCGAGTAGCATTCTACCGCAAGGATGAGAGCCGCGTGACAGAATTTCCGCTTCTTGACATCAGCACGCGTACCGGCAGCCTCGAAGCTCTGCGTTACCCTATGAACGGAATGCCGAGCGAGCTGATAAGCCTTGGCATATATGACCGCGCAAGCGGCGAGACCATCTATGTGGAGGCAACCGACTTCAGCGAGGAGCGATACCTCACCTGCATCAGCTGGACGCCCGACAGCAAGACGGTCTGCATACAGGTCGTTGACCGCGAGCAGCACAATATGCACCTGAACCTCTACGATGCAGCGTCCGGAAAGCAGACAGGCAGCCCTGTCCTCACCGAGCACAACGACGCGTGGATTGAGCCTCTGGACCCGGTCTATTTCCTTGACAACACGCACTTCATATACCGCACCGACAACCGCGACGGCTGGCGCAACCTCTATCTGTGCGGCACCGACGGCAAAATCAAGCGTCTCACCAAATGCAACGCAGATGTAGAACTGCTCGGCGTGCGCGACGGCTGGATCTATTACACATCGGCCGAAGTCTCTCCGGTCGAGAACCATCTCTTCATAATGAAGACAAACGGCAAGTACAAGCAGAGACTCACTTTACAGAGCGGCTGGCACAGCATCACGCTCGGGCCGGAAGGCTACGTAGACGAGTTCAGCAGCTTCGCCGATGCGGGCTGGACAAAGCGCTACGACCTCAGCGGCAAATGCATAGAGACCCTGGCCAGCAATGAGACAGACCCTCTTGCCGGATTTGCGCGCTGCGAGGTGGAATTCGGCAGCGTCAAGGCAGCAGACGGCCAGACCGACAACTACTACCGCTTCTACAAGCCTCTGGGCTTCGACCCGGCAAAGAAATACCCCCTTATCGTATATGTATACGGCGGGCCTCACTCACAGATGGTGCAGGACAAGTGGCTCGGCAGCATACGAATGTGGGAGATGTATATGGCGCAGCGCGGATATGCTGTCTACGTGCAGGACAACCGTGGCACGTCGAACCGCGGCGCAGCCTTTGAAAAGGCCATCAACCGCCAGTGCGGGCAGGTGGAGATGCAGGACCAGATAGCCGGCCTTGACGCGCTTCTGGAGCGCTGCGAGTGGATTGACCGCGAGCGCATAGGCGTACACGGCTGGAGTTACGGCGGCTTTATGACCATCTCACTCGCGACCAATTACCCTGAATACTTCAAGGTCGCGGTGGCCGGAGGCCCAGTAATAGACTGGAAATGGTACGAGGTGATGTACGGCGAGCGTTATATGGACACGCCCGAAACGAATCCCGAAGGATTCAGCAGGACCAGCCTCATAGGCAAAGCCGCCGACCTGAAAGCCAGGCTGCTAATATGCCAGGGCGCGATTGACGATACCGTAGTATGGCAGCATTCGCTTAGTTTCGTGCAGGAATGCATCGACAACAACATTCCTGTCGACTACTTCCCCTTCCCCAAGGCCAGGCACAATATGAAAGGCGATGAAAGGGTTTACCTTCACCGCCTTATCACAGATTATTTTGAGAAGAATCTCTAGAGAGCCTTGAACTTGTCGGAGCTGAGTTTCTTGCTCTTGATAGTTGCTGTCTCCTTGATCTTTGCGATGACCTTCTGGTCCTCGACGTTCTCGGCGAGACGCTCGATCTGCTTGCTGTCGTTCAGAACGTTCTTGACGCTTTCTGCGATAACATCCTCAGGAACGTTTCCGAGGCCGTACATTGCATACTGGTAGGTTACATAAGCCTTGGCAGCCTCTTCAACGTCGGTCTGCTCAATCTTGATGCCCATCTTCTCGCAGAGATATCCGCGAACCATCTGCCACTTGAAGTCCTCTACGAAGCCGGCGAACTCCTTGTCGATATCCTCGGCGCTGACCTTGCCTTCGTTAGCATAAACAAGCCACCTCTTAAGGAATGCCTCGGGAAGTTCGATTCCAGCCTTTGCTATATAGAAGTCGCGGATGTCCTTGTTAAGCCTCCACTCCGACTCCTGACGATAGTTGTCGGTAAGGCGCTCGAGCACCTCGGCGTCGATCTGCTCGTCTGTTTTGGGCTCTTCGTCCTTCTTGCTCTCGTAATATTTCTTGAGATTCTCGGCCATTTCCTTCTTCTCCTTGGCCATAGGGGTAATCTCGTACTTGGCTATTTCGTCAGCCTTCTCCACCTCAAGCTTCACTTCGGGGGCTGTAGCGAGATCGAAGATGAATTCGAAATCCTCACCGCTCTTCCATACGATGGGCTGCTGCTTTTCGCTTGAGAGGGGCTCGCCGAGGATATGGAGTTTCTCGTCCTCGATGAACTTTCCGAGAGCGCCGCTCAGGACTTCATTGACAGCTTCGGAGAGAATCTGCTCGCCGTAAACCCTCTTTACGAGAGATTCGGGAACCATTCCCTTGCGGAAACCTTTGAAGTCAGCCTTGCGCCTGCACTCTGCAAGCCTTTTGCGTTCAGCCTCAGCATAATCGGCTGCGGCGATTTTGATTGTAAGCTCTATGTTCAGAGCGTCAATCTGATTCTTGATCAATTCCATTTCTTTCTATTACTGTTTATTGTTTCTTTTCGGATATACGATTCTTTCGTGATAGATCTGTGAGAGGTAGTCGATGAACACAGTGTTCACGGTCTTGAGCTCGGCGAAGGTCATCGACGATTCGTCGAACTGGCCTTCGGAACGTTTGCCTTCGATGATACCGTTCACAAGAGCGGCAAGTTTGTCGCGACCATAATCGCCAAGAGTCCTCGAAGCGGCCTCTATGCTGTCCGAGAGCATCACGAGCACCTGTTCCTTGGTGCAAGGCTTGTGGCCCTTGTACTGGAACTGGTCGCGCATCTCGGGGTCTCCTCCTTCACGGACATATTTGTTGTAGAAGAACAGAGTCACGGATGTACCGTGGTGCGTTACGATGAAATCTATGATGCACTGCGGGAGCTTTTTCTCGTGGGCTATCTGCTCGCCGTCGGTGACGTGACGCAGAATGTCCTGAGCGCTCTGCAGCGAAGTGAGTTCCTTGTGGTATTTCGCCGTGTCGGCGCGTGTCGCAAGCGATTCGTTCTCGACGAAGCACTGGGGGTTGGCGGTTTTGCCTATGTCGTGATAGAGAGCTCCGGCGCGCACGAGCTGTTCGTCAGCGCCTATGGCTCTGGCGGCCGCGCAGGCAAGATTGCTGACCTGCAGCGAGTGCTGGAACGTTCCGGGAGCCTTCTGTTCAAGCATGCGCAGCACGGGCGAAGAAGTGTCGGCAAGTTCGGCTAGACGCGCATTCGAAACCAGGCCGAAAACCCTCTCGAACAGATAGATGAGCGGGTAGAAGGCCACAGTGAGCATCGAGCCGGCGAAGAGCATTATCAGCACGCGGATATGGTTGAAATTCGCCGTTCCGAAGAGGATGAAGGCACCATAGACCACTGCTTCAGCGATGAAGATAAACAGGGCGGACAGGAACTGTCTTGCACCCTTGCCGTGCTTGCGGAAAGCGTAGAGAGCGGTGATTCCGCCAGCCAGGCTCATAACGAAGAACATAATGCCGCTCTGCACGAACAGAAGCATTGGCACCAGCGTCATCAGATATACGGCAAATACCGACTTCAGCCTGAAGAACGACTGCATATAGAGGCCAACGAGTGCCATCGGCAACAGGAAGATGTAGTACTCGTTGAACTTATCGGCAAGCAGATAGATGACTACCGAAGCAGTATAGATGAACAGCAAGTAAAGATACTTGTTGTAGTTCTCGCGTATGACGCTGCGGCAGGTAGACAGCAGGCAGAAGAAGAACAGCACGACGAGGCAGATCGAAACAGCGATGTTGCCTCCCCACCTGGAGAACCAGGATGTTGCATGCCCAATGTTGTGTTCGTACTCATACTTGTACGAATCGAGCATCTGGTAAATCTCGGGAGTTACAATCTCGCCTTCCGACACAATCAACTGCCCAGCATTGACATAACCAATTGTAGGTGAGACATATACCTCGGACTGCGAATGAACGAGGTCGGTAGTCTGCGCATCGTAGCTCAGGTTCGGCTCAAGGAAATCATAGACTCTGCCGGCGGAAAGAAGCGAATCGGCGTTGACATCGCTCAATTCTGCCTTTACCGCAGCAAGCAGGGCGGCACGCGCCGCACTGAGCGGGTAGACTTCATCTGCAGGGAACTCCGAAGCCCTCTTGTCCTTCTGGATATAGATGGTCTGTGACTGACGTCCGTTTTCGTCCGTGAGCATCCCGACGGACGCGTCGTCGCTGGTTACGCCACGATCGTAGATGTCACGCAGCGTACGGGATACTATGTTCCTAAGTTCAGGGTACGCTTCACAGACAAGGGCGTCCGCTTTGCGCAGATTACCGTTGACGACATCTACAGAATAGCGGTAGTACGGGACCTTCACCGACGCTTCGGCACCACGCTCGGCATCTATCTGCTCCTGAGTCTTGAGGACAGGGAAATCATAGCGGGCGATGAGCGTTTCATACTTCCAGGGCGCTCCGTCACGGAAATCATAGCCCCATTTTGCGGAGCGGGGTTCAGCAAGCACCAACGCAACAAGTACTCCCAACAGAGGGAGTACGAATTTGGCAGTGGTGAATTTCTTCATTATGCGTCGATGTTGGCGTAGTGAGCGTTCTCTTCGATGAACTGCCTGCGGGGCGGTACATCGTCACCCATAAGCATTGAGAATGTACGCTCGGCTGCGGCAGCGTTCTCGATCGTAATCTTGCGAAGACGCCTGCGGGCGGGATCCATTGTAGTGCTCCAGAGCTGATCGTCGCTCATTTCACCAAGACCCTTGTAGCGCTGGATGGTGTAGCCCTTGTCGCTACCCTTTCCGAGACGCAGGGCAGCCTCTTCCCTCTGCTCCTCTGTCCAGCAGTAAACCTCTTCCTTGCCCTTCTTGACAAGATAGAGAGGAGGTGTGGCCAGATATACGTAACAGTTCTTGATGAGGTCGAACATATAGCGGAAGAAGAAGGTGAGGATAAGGCAGGCAATATGAGAACCGTCGACATCGGCATCGGTCATGATGATGACTTTGTGATAACGGAGCTTGCTGAGGTCCATATGCTTCTCGCCGGTTTCGTCTTCCTGGGCTACGGTAACGCCGAGCGCAGTGTAGATATTCTGGATTTCCTGCGAGTCAAAGGCACGGTCCATAGCGGCCTTCTCGACATTGAGGATCTTACCGCGCAGAGGTAGGATAGCCTGGATTGCACGGTCGCGGCCCTGCTTTGCAGTTCCACCGGCGGAGTCTCCCTCGACCAGGAAGAGCTCGCACTTTTCGGGATCGCTCTCAGAGCAGTCTGCAAGTTTGCCAGGCATTCCGACACCGCCGAGGGGCGACTTGCGCTGCACCATTTCGCGGGCCTTGCGGGCGGCGTTACGTGCCTTGGCAGCAAGAGCGACCTTCTCGATGACGAGTTTGGCAAGTTTCGGGTTCTCCTCGAGGAAGTTCTCCATTGCCGAAACGGTAGCCTGTGATACGGCACCGGAGACCTCGGTATTGCCGAGTTTGGTCTTGGTCTGACCCTCGAACTGAGGTTCGGAAACCTTCACGCTGATGACAGCGGTGAGGCCTTCACGGAAATCCTCGGGAGCAAGAATGAGCTTGCCGTCCTTGTCGAAGAGATCCTTTCCGAAGATATTGTTCTTGACACCATAGTCGCGGAGAGCCTTGCTGAGGCCGTTCTTGAAGCCCTGCAGGTGGGTACCGCCTTCTATGGTGTTGATGTTGTTGACGTATGAATAGATCTTCTCGGAATAGCCGGTATTGTACTGAAGGGCTATGTCGATGGGGATGATCTTGTCGGCCGTAACGCAGATGGGCTCAGGGATGAGAGTCTCGGCGCCGGCATCGAGATATTCGATGAACTGCTTGAGGCCTTCCTGCGAATAGAATACATCCTGAGGATGAACTTCGCGGCCGGTAGGCTTCGAGTTGCCGTTTTCGTCGATGACGTACTCGTCGATGAGGCTGCGGCGGTCGGTAAGGGTAATGCGTATTCCGCGGTTCAGATAAGCCAGTTCACGAAGACGGGCAGCAAGAGTATCGTACTTGTAGACGGTAGTCTGGGTGAAGATGGTTGCATCGGGATGGAAGGTGATGATGGTTCCGGTGTCTTCGCACTTACCTGCCTCCTGTACAGGAGAAGTGGGCTTGCCCTTGGAGTAGGTCTGTTTGAAGATGGTTCCCTCGCGGTGGATCTCAGCCTCGAGGTAGTCGGAAAGGGCGTTCACACAGCTGACACCCACACCGTGAAGACCTCCGGAGACCTTGTAGGAATCCTTCGAGAACTTACCTCCGGCGTGAAGGACTGTAAGAACGACCTCGAGCGCACTGCGGTGCTCTTTGGGATGCATACCGGTAGGGATGCCTCGTCCATTATCTTTAACCCTTATCGAGTTGTCTTCGAGTATGTCAACGGTGATGTCCGAGCAGAAGCCCGCCATCGCCTCGTCAATACTGTTGTCCACCACCTCGTAAACCAGATGGTGAAGGCCACGTTCGGAGATGTCTCCGATGTACATTGATGGTCTCTTGCGCACGGCTTCAAGCCCTTCGAGGACTTGAATACTACCTGCGGAATAGTCGTTTTCTTGCATCACAGAATATCTTTATGTAAACTTACAAATATAATCAATTTATCTCAAATCCAGGCATATGCCGGCGGTGATACTGATACCTTTTTCAGCCACGAAAGGCACTCTTTCGATAACCTTGTTGCAGAGGTTTCCGCCACGCAGCCAGAATGCGAAATTCTTTGCCGTACGGTACTCGGCATAAGCCCCGAGGTCGAGGTACGAAGCCATCGTGCGCTCGGTCATCATCCTCTCCGAACACAGTCGAAATCAAGGCCGGTCTTGAGCCTTCCGCGCCAGGTGTAAAGTATACCGCCGTCAGCACCGAATGAGGGCAGTGTGAAGCACTGCGTACCGTCGAGTCCCGATTTGCGCCAATGAGCCGCACCCCTCAGTTCGAACGACTTGAGGCTGAACAGCATATCCGCATCGATATAGCAGTAGGAATAGTCCACAGGCACGACCGCAGCCCTGTTCAAAATGGTGGAAGCCGTCCAGGCAGCGGGGTTCGCAGCCGTGATGAGCGAATACATCGGAGCTCCGTCAAGAGCCGCGAAGCCACCGCGCAGATCGAACTGGAACACCGACTTTATGCATCCGCCGAGGCCCAGATAGGCATTGATACGTTCGCGGTAATAGCCACCGACAAGCGACGAAGGCGCCGTATCGGCAAGGAAATGATGGTCGGCGAGCTTGAAGGCCGAGTATGTATTGATGCGGTCGCCTCCTACAACGCCGGCATACACATCCAGCGCGCCCTTGAAGAGCCTGAGGTCGGCCTTGACATCGGGATATACATGCAGGCTGTAGATATAGCAGCCCTTGACGCCGAGGCTCAGGTAGGCAGGGCCTGCCGAGAATGCGAAGTGAGGCAGAGCCTCCACGTTGTAGAGCACGTCAGTGATGGCACCGGTGTAGGCGGTATAGCCGATCTGATAGTCCAGAAGCATATGGCAGGCTATCTGCGAGAAAGGCGACACGCTGCCGGCAAAACACCACTGGTGCTCCCCTACCAGCGCATCGCTGCCATAGGAGTACGAGAAATTGACGTCATACGACACGTGTGTCTCCTCATCGAGCTTCGATACTGCGCGCAAGTCAGCCCTAAGGTTATGGAACATATCGTTCTGCCAGAGATCGGCCACATAGGCACCGTCATAGCTGAACGTAGGCTGGAACTTGACATATTTGGTATCTATCGAAGCCGAAGCCACGAAGTTCTCCGAGAAGTCGTGACCGTCGTCGAATTCGGGAGTATATCCGTCAAACGCCCTGTAGGTTCCGAGATAGCCCTTGAAATTCTGATAGAAATTGAGCGAGAACGCATCCCTCGCAATGGGCGACCAGGCCAGTGTGAAGATCGGATGAACCGTGTATCCGGCACCGGCCTTCAGATAGAAGCGGGAGCCGTCGAAACTGCGGGCCTCTGGGGCCATCTTCACGTTATAGGGAACGAACTTGTACGCACCGCGATAAGGGTTCGAGAATACGTCGTAGTCGAAATTCAGCCTGAACTGGTTTATCGAATCGGGCACTTCCATGGGGAACGAAATGCGCTCGGCCCCCTGTGTGCTGGTTATGAAATCATTGGTAACCTCGATTGTGGGGTTCAGGTTCTGGGCCGCTGCAAGGGCGGGAAGGGCAAGACCTATGGTCAATGACAGAGCCTTTATTGTGTTCAATTTCATATCGGGCTATGAATTAAGCTGTTCAAGTTTTTCTTTCACTGTTTCAATGACATCCTCTTCGGCGCTCGAAGAAGGAGTGAAACCATCACGCACGCTCTCGAACGTAACCTTTGCCTGTGCCGTGTTGCCGCGTTCGATGAACGCATCTCCGAGTACAACGAATGCCTTGGCAAGCCAGTAAGGCTGGCTCTGGCACTTGGATGCGAACTCATATACGCCCTCCTCGACAGAGTCGAAGCGGCCCCAGTCGAAGCGCGACTTGATGACCAGATACCAGGCCTCGGCGCCTTCAGGCGAATCGGGGTATTCCATCAGCTTCGTGAGCAGATCGAAGGCCTCGGTGCGGTGCGAAGTGGCCAGGTACGACTTGGCCTGAATATAGAGGCACTCGCGGCGCACGTCCTCGTCCGGGCGGGTGGTGGTAAGGGTCTTGACAGCGGCCTGTATTGCGTTATCGTAGAGTTTGGCGTTGTATGCGCTGCGCATCATACCGAGCAGATTGCCGACCTTTTCATAGGCGTCATAAGCATCCTCGAAACGCTCGAGGGCATAGCAGAGCGAAGCGAGCTGCATCAGCGAAAGTGTGGAGAATGCGCCGGATGCGTCGGCCTCAAGGCTGCTGCCGTAGGCGTCAATCGCGGCTTCCTTGTTGCCGATGTGACGGTATGCCTCAGCCATGTAGTAATATGCATCGGCAATGTGCTGTCCCTCGGGATAAAGCGACAGATAACGCTTGGCATATGTGACCGTACCGCTGTAGTTGCCGGCGAGGAACACCTGTTCTGCAGTATTGAAATAGAGTTTTTCCTTCTCGACCGTGCTCTGTCCGGCATTGTATCCGCCGGCCTCGACATATTCGAGGTATTTCTCGGGATGCTGCTGTGCTTCGCAGATGGAGCTAATGCTCAGAAGGGCGTCGTTGAAGTACTCGTTGCGCGGGCTCATCTTAACCACCTTGTCGTAGCAGGCGAAGGCATCGTCGTAGCGTCCGGCGTTCTTGAGAGCCAGTCCCTTGCCTACGAGGGCGCGTGAGACCTGAACGTTGTCACTCGCGCAGGCCTGCAGTTTTTCGAAAGCGGCGACAGCCTCGTCGCACTTTCCAGCCTCGATGCAGGCGCGGCCGAGTTCATAGACAACGTCGGAATAGTATCTGGCCCCGACGGGGCTTGCTGCAGCCTTGGTGAGCACGTCTATCTTGCGCGAAAGGTTTCCGGCCAGGCCGGCGGCCATACCAAGCTGATAGCTGGCGTAGAGATTGACGGTGTCGGGATATTCCTGTACCGCGGCATTGTATGTCATCACAGCCTGAGTGTAGTGACGGCGGATGAAGTCGCAGTCGGCACGGCGGAGCATAGCGTCCTTGCGGGCGGGCCTGTCGCCGGAGCGGAGATAGGTATCGTACCACTTGGCGGCGGCATCGTAATCACCGGCCGAGAGGCAGCAGTAGCCCATATTGTAGGGAATCAGAGCACCTTCGCGCGTGTTGTTGAGCGCCGAGATGTTGTAGAGATCGGTATAAACGCCCAGGGCCTCCTTGTACATACCGCTGCGGTAGTAGCTGTCGGCCAGATGGTAACGGGCGAACTGGTTGAACTTGTCGGTGCGGGGCAGATAGTAGGCCGACGCCTTGAGATAAGGCACGGCGTCGCGGTACGAACCGATGGAGAGCAGCTGGTCGGCGCGGAGGAAGTTGGCCTTCACGTAGTTGGACTTCTGCTCGGGAGTGAGCTCGTCTATCTGGTCGTAAGCGTCGACAGCGGCTGCGTAGTCCTTGCGCAGGAGGGCTGAGAGGGCCAAATAGCCGTAGATCATCTCACCGCGGCGCGAAGTGGAGTATTCCTTGAGGTAGCTTTCGAAAACCGAAGGGTCCTGATTGAGGTCGAAGGCCAGCTTGGCGTAGTTGAAGAGCGCGTCTTCGCGTATGGTTTCGCTCCACTTCATGGCCCCGGCACGACGGAAGGCGTCCATTGCGGCCACCTTGTTCTTGACCTGGATGTAGCTGTCGCCCATCTGATAGAGAGCGATCTGGCCGAGAGAATCCAGGCGCTCCGGCATGCGCGTGAAGTACGAGAGCGCACCCACATAGTCGGAGTTGGCATAATGCACCGAAGCGGCGTGGAAGATATCCTCGTCGCTCATATTCGAGATGTCGGCGGCTTCGCGGTCGAAGTATTCCTGCGCCTTGGCGGCATTGCCGAGCACAAGGTACGATTCACTCATTATACGGGAGAGATACTTGGCCCTCTCGCCGCTGAATTCAGGATAGAGCCTCTCCCCTTCCCTCACGACATATTCGTAGTTCTTGAGCATGAAGCGGCAGTCGAGCATATAGAACTCGGAAAGCAGGCGGAAACGCTCGTCGCCGGAGGCCATCTCGAACCAGTCGAAGGCGTCGGAGAACTGCGATCCGTTGTAGGCGATAGTGCCGAGCGTGAAGCGAGTCACAGCCATATATTCGCTCTGCTGCATATCCTCCACCTTGAGAAGATAGTCCATAGCCGGTTCGCTCTGGCCGTCGTTGTAGAGGCTGTAGCCGTATTTGTAGTAGAATTCGGCCTTCTCGGTACGGGAAAGAGAGTTGTCGTCGACCTTGGCGAATTCAGCGGACGCACCGCTGTAATCCTCCTCATCGAAGAGGCGCAGACCCCAGGCCTGGTGTATCGCGGAATTGACAATGGTGCGGGGATGGAGCGTATCGACGCTCTCGACCATTGCGCGCGCACCGTCAAGGCCGAGTTTTACGGCACAGAGGACGGAATAATCGTATGACAGAGGGTCCTGAAGGTCGGACCTGAAAAGTTCCATAGCCTTGGCATACATACCGTGACGGTAAAGGTCGACGGCTTCGTTATGTATGTTCGTGGACGCCTCGAGAGGCAGGCTGACGGACAATAAAAGTGCGGCCAGAGCCGCAGAGGAAGTACACTTGAGCTTCATGCCGTAAAATTAGTAAATTTTACGCTATATTTGCAGGGATTTAGCAGAAAAATAATGGACAATTCATCTTCCCCCATCATTTCTTTCCGAAAAGCCGATATCGCGGGCGGTGACGCCATAGTCGTATACGGCCTTGATATGGAAATCCTCGTCGGAGAGTTTGTTTATATAGTCGGCAAGGTAGGTACCGGTAAGACCTCCATCATCCGCACTCTCATAGCAGAGTCACTGCCTGTGAACGGCAGCTGCCGCTGCTGCGGTTACGACATAGGCACCATCCGAAGCCGCGACATCCCTATGCTACGCCGCCGCATAGGCGTGGTGTTTCAGGACTTCCAGCTGCTTATGGACCGCGACGTGCACGACAATCTCGCCTTTGTGCTCGAGGCTACGGGCTGGGAAGACCCCATCCTCATCGAAAGACGAATAGAGGAAGTTCTCCAGGCTGTGGGAATGACCACCAAGGAGCATCGTATGCCCCACCAGCTTTCGGGCGGCGAGCAGCAGCGCATCGCCATAGCACGCGCGATTCTCAACTCCCCCCGCCTTATCATCGCCGACGAGCCCACCGGCAATCTCGACCCCGAGACGGCCGACGGCATTATGAAACTGCTCAAGAAAATCAATTCCGAAGGCACGGCCATCGTGATGGTAACGCACTCGCGCGACTTCTTCGCCCGCTATCCGGGACGCATCTTCCTCTGCGAGAACGAGAAGTGCCGCGAACTGGCCGAAGCCCCTGCCAAAGGCCTATGATGTCAAAGAAGGAGCGCTGCTCCCGCATAACGGAATATTTCCTCGCTTCAGCTCCCAACGCCGCTTCGGAGCTTGTTTTTGACAGCCCGTACCAGCTGATAGTTGCCGTGATGCTCTCGGCCCAGTGCACCGACAAGCGCGTGAACATGGTCACTCCGGCCCTGTTCGAGCGTTTCGGCAGCATCGAACAGCTTGCGGAAGCCTCGCCCGAGGCCGACGTCTATCCGCTCATCAGATCGATAAGTTACCCCAACGCCAAGGCCGCGCATCTCGTACAGATGGCGCGGATGGTCAGGGACGAGTTCGGAGGTGTCATCCCGGGAGATGCCGATACGCTTGTCAGGCTGCCCGGAGTGGGCCGCAAGACCGCCAATGTGGTTGCATCCATCACCACCGGCGAGGCGGTCATAGCCGTCGACACCCACGTTTTCCGCGTAGCGCACAGGCTAGGCTTCAGTAAAGGAAAGACGCCCCTGGCCGTCGAAACGGACCTGGAGCGTCTCTTCGATGCTTCTTTGCGCCAGAAGGCACATCACTGGCTCCTGCTGCACGGCCGCTACATCTGCACGGCCCGCAACCCCAGATGCCAGGACTGCCCTATCGCGCAGTGGTGTCCTACTGCGCCACGAACAGAGCCTTGAGACTCTCTATCTTCGAGTCGGCATCGGCTCCCTTCGCGCCGAAATAGAACTTGATCTTGGGCTCGGTGCCCGAAGGCCTGATGCTCACCACATCGCCTGCCTCGTCGAAGAACTGCAGCACGTTCGAGCTCGGCTGGCCCGTCTTCTCGGGTTCGAGATAATCGACGATACGGCTGACCGGCGAGCCGCACATCTGCTTCGGAGGATTGGAACGGAATCCGGCCATAATGGCGAGAATCTGCTCGGCACCGCTCTTGCCTTTGCGGACGAGGCTCACGAGGCCCTCCTTGCGATATCCGTATTCGGAGTAGACCTTCTGCATGAGCTGATACAGGGTGAGGCCCTGCTCTGCGGCCCATGCTGCGGTTTCCGCCACCATAGAGCAGGCAATCTGCGCATCCTTGTCGCGCACGAATTCGCCCACGTTGAAGCCGTAGCTTTCCTCGCCGCCACAGACGAACTCGGCCTTGCCCTCGTTGCGCTTTACGACCTCGGCTATATATTTGAAGCCGGTGAGGACATTGTAAACGGGCACGCCGAAACTTTCGGCTATCTCGCGTATGAGTTCGGTCGTGACTATGGTCTTGACAACGTATTTCCCCTCGCCAAGGGTCCCCAGCTCGCGCCTGCGATTGAGAATGTAGTACGTCATCAGCGAAGCGGTCTGGTTACCGTTAAAGAGCACCATCTTTCCGTCGTTGTCGCGCACGGCGATGCCCATACGGTCGGCATCGGGGTCGGTCGCCAGGACTATGTCGGCGCCAACTTCATCGGCGCGCTCTATTGCCATAGCAAGTGCCGTGGGCTCTCGGGATTGGGTGAGGCCACCGTGGGGAAATTGCCGTCCGAAACGTCCTGCTCGGCTACGTGGTACACGTTTTCGAAGCCTAGGCGCTTGAGGCACTCGGGCACGAGGCGCACGCCGCATCCGTGAAGAGGAGTGTAGACGAACTTGATATCCTTGTGGCGGGCGCAGATTTCGGGGCTCAGCGTAAGGCTCAGGATGTCGTGCAGATAGCATTCGTCGACCTCGGCGCCCATAATCTCGATGAGTTCGGGACGTGCCTCGAAGCGCACGAGCGAGGGGTCGGATACCTTTGCGACCTCAGCCACGATGTCCTTGTCGACGGGCGAAGTGATCTGTCCTCCATCGCTCCAGAACACCTTGTAGCCGTTATACTCCTTGGGGTTGTGCGAGGCGGTGACCATCACGCCGGCCGTCGCTTTCTTGAGGCGTATGCTGTACGAAAGTTCGGGAGTGGGACGGATGCCGTCGAACAGATAGACCTTGATGCCGTTGGCGCTGAGCACGTCGGCGGTTATCTGCGCGAATTCGCGGCTGTGATTGCGGCTGTCGAACGACACACAGGCGCTTGCCGGGCCCTCTACGTTCGCCAGCATATAGTTGGCGAGGCCCTGGGTAGCCATTCCCACGGTGTATTTGTTCATACGGTTGGTACCGACACCCATGACGCCGCGAAGACCGCCAGTACCGAACTCGAGATTGCGGTAGAATGCGTCTTCGAGTGCCGTTTCGTCACTTTCCATAAGGGCGCGGACTTCAGCCTTTGTCTGCTCGTCGAAAGAACCTTCGAGCCAGTTCTGTGCTATTTTTTTGTAATCAGCCATAGTATTGTAGATTTTAGTCATTCAAAAGATGTTCGGTCCAGAAGCGCTTGTCGTCTTCGTTGTCGTGCAGCGACTGGGCGCCACGGTAGCCATGCATTCCGTCGGGATATATCATCAGGTCGAACTGTTTGCCGGCCTGCTGCAGGGCATCGATAAGTTGAAGGGTGTTCTGGAAATGCACATTGTCATCGCCAGTTCCGTGGGTGAGCTTCAGCCACGACTTCGCAGGGTCGTATTGTTCAACATAGTTGAGAGCGCAGGCCCTGCGGTAGCCCTCGAGGTTGTTTCCCGGCGTATCCATAAAACGCTCAGTATAGTGCGTGTCATAAAGGGCCCAGTCGTATACACCGCCGCCGGCAACGCCGCAGCGGAAGAGGTCGGGACGGGTCATCACCAGCATCGTGGTCATAGTGCCGCCGAACGAGAAGCCCTCGACTCCTATGCGCTCCTTCTGAACATAAGGGAGCGAGCCAAGATACTCCGCCCAGCGCGAGAAGTCCTCCACCGGAGCGCTCACGACGTCGCGCCACGAGAGGTCCTCCCCTGCCCGGCCATTGTGTCCGGAAGCGCGGCAGTCTGCAACGACACGGATGATGCCGTTCTCGGCATACCATTTCTCCATCGGTCTGGGAGCGCGCCAGCGGTCACGCACGTAATCGGTATCGGGTCCTCCGTAGATTTCCATAACGACAGGATACTGCTTTGCAGCATCGAAGCCGTAAGGATATGTGACCTTCGCGGGCACCTCCAGGCCGTCTGCCATTGCCAGGGAGACGAATTCAACCACGGGGAGTTTGTCCGGAGTTGCTTCGCGCGACGTAATGTTGTATGAATCCTTGCCTATTCTGGCCTTGATGCTAAGCGTTGGCGTGGTTGCATTGGAATATTTCGCGGTGAACGACTTGAAGTCATCGGCGACAGCGACTTCAGTGACATCGTATTCCAGGGGGCTTAGACGTGTAATTCTACCGTTACCGGCAAGTTTGTAGAGGCTGCGGCGAAGATGCGAATCGCGACAGGCCGTGAAATAGACTTCGCCCTTTCGCTCGTCGAGGCGTACAAGATTGATGCGCCAGTTATTGCCCTCAGTAAGGCATTTGAAAGTCTTTCCGTCGTAAGAGAGATAGTATATCTGCTGCCAGCCGCTTTCGAACGCACGTGCCATATACAGGCCATCGCTCGCGAAGAGCATATCGTCCATCCAGTCTATCCAGGTGTCGTAATGCTCGTGGTAGATGTGCTGGAGCGAGCCGTCATCGGCTTTTACGGCATAGAGTTCAAGAGTGTTCTGAACTCGGGGCATCCACTGTACGAAGAGCTGCTGCGAGTCGTCTCCCCAGAATGGAGTGCCGAAGTACTGGTCTTTCGAGGAGTCGAAATCGGCCCAGGTAATAGTCTTTGGATCAAGCGAATACACCCCGATGCGGACCTCGGGGTTGCTCTGCCCCGCCTTCGGGTAGCGTGTCAG
>JAGHTP010000048.1 GCA_018065265.1 Candidatus Cryptobacteroides aphodequi
CACTATGCACGGAGCCTTTTCCTTTGCCTGGGCGAAGAGGTCGCGTACGCGGCTTGCGCCCACGCCGACGAACATCTCCACGAAATCACTGCCGCTGATGCTGAAGAAAGGCACGTTCGCCTCCCCTGCCACAGCCTTGGCAAGAAGAGTCTTACCTGTTCCCGGAGGGCCTACGAGAAGCGCTCCCTTTGGTATCTTGGCGCCGAGGGCGGTGTATTTCTGAGGATTCTTGAGGAAGTCGACAATCTCGACCACTTCCTCCTTGGCTCCATAGAGGCCCGCCACGTCCTTGAACGTTACGTTGACCTTGTTCTTGTCGGCCAGTTTGCCAGTAGCCTTGCCCGCATTGAACGGATTCATTCCGCCAGGGCCGCCAGGGCCGCCGCCACGGTTGATTCCGCGGAAAAGCATTAACCATAGAACAAGGAAGAACACAAACGGGAGCACGAACTCCAGAATGCCGTTCCACACCTTGGCATTGTTCTCCATAATGACGGGAACGGTGCTGCCAAGCTGCTCGTTGAGCTTGCCGAATTCGGTTTCGGGATCAAAACGGCTCGATACCAGGAAGGTGAAATGAGGCGAACGGTCGGGGACCTGGCCGCCGAACATATCGGCATACTTGCCCAGACGGTCGGGCTGGATGGTCACCGTACCCTTGAAGTCGTTGCGTACGAAGTGAATCTCCTTTACGTCTCCGGCAAGAACCATCTCCTGCACATCGGTCCACTCCACTTTCTGCGGATTGGCTCCGCGTCCATCCTTCACCAGGAGCCAGATGATGAGGCCCATCAGAAGGATGTAAAGCCACGAAAGGTTGATTCTTACAACCTTTACCTTGCCGGGCTTGTCGTTATTCCTGTTTTGTTTCTTTCTTTCTGACATTTTCCTTGTAAGTTTTGTGAGGGGCGTCGGCCCAGAGGTCTTCGAGACGGTAGAATTCGCGGTATTCCTTGAGGAAGATATGTACCACGATGTTGCCGAAGTCTATGATCACCCAGAAATTGTTTTCCATTCCCTGGGTGCGCTGGGGCTTGATTCCAAGCTTCTCGCGAGCCTCTTTTATGATATTGTCGGCGATGGCTGCCACATTGGTGGTCGAAGAGCCGTCGCATACGACGAAGAAATCGGTAATTGCTGTCCCGAGCGGACGGAGATCGATTGATACCGGCTCATTTCCCTTCTTGTCGAGAATGGCATCGGCTATCACTCGCAGGTCGTGTGTAATCATATAATTTTATGTACTTTTGTGTCGCGCAAATATACACAAAAAAGCTGCCAATGTGGAAAGAAAAGGTCGATTCTACAAATAACGAGTGCAGAAGGCATATAGACAGCCTTGACAATTTGTCATTCGTGGCTGCGCGCTGCCAAACTGACGGACGCGGACAGGGTGACCACCGCTGGACAAGCACTCCCGGAATGAACCTCACTTTCTCGATGGTGTTCAAGCACGAAGGCCGCCTCGAGGCCCGTGACGAAGTTGCGCTCACCCACACTCTCACCCTCGCCCTGCTCGCCTATCTGGACGGGAAAGGCATCAGCGCACGCATCAAATGGCCCAATGACATCTGGGTTGGCGACAAAAAGATATGCGGAATGCTCATAGAGCACAGCCTCCGTGCAGACAAGGTCGACTGGAGCATAGCCGGCATAGGGCTTAACATCAACCAGACCGACTTCCCTGCCGACATTCCCAACCCCACATCGCTGAAAATGCTCACGAAGGCCGATTACGAGCCAGCTGTCGAGCTTGAAACCCTTCATAAAGAAATCTGCCGCCTGAGCCCTTTGATGTACAGCCCTGACGGCAGAAAACTTCTGCAAGAAGAATTTGGAAAAAAGGTCTTCAGATTGACTGAAGCTCTTTGATATAGGCGGCTGGATCCTCGGCTTTGAACACTGCGCTTCCCGCTACGAGCACATCTGCGCCTGCGTCCTTGAGGGCCACGGCATTCTGGGTATTCACGCCGCCATCGACCTCGATAAGAGTGCTGGCACCCTTCTTTTTTATCTGTTCGCGGAGTGCGATTATTCTGTCGACAGCCTCATAGATGAACTTCTGCCCGCCGAAACCGGCGAAAACCGACATGATGAGGAAGAAATCGGCCTTGCCGATGTATTTGTAGAGCTTCTCCACAGGAACGTCGGGATCGATTGCCACACCGGCCTTCATACCGAGTTTGTGGATTGCCTTTATGTACTTTCCAGTCTTGCAGCCGGCAGCCTCCAGATGGAAGCTCACATAACTGCAGCCGAGTTTCTGGAGAGTCTCGAACCAGCGTTCGGGATGCACTACCATAAGATGCGCGTCCATAGGCACCGTGCAGATGCGGCCTATGTGCTCGACGACGGGGAATCCGAACGAGATGTTGGGCACGAATGTGCCGTCCATAATGTCAAGGTGAGCCCAGTCCGCGGCCGAACTTACCATATTGATGTCTTTCTCAAGGTGCAGGAAATCGGCACCGAGTATCGAAGGAGCTACTTTCATATCAGTTGAATGAGGTTACGACGTCTTCAAGATGTTTTACAAAACGCTCGAGCGATGCGAGTTCGAGCTTCTCACCGGGCGCGTGAACGCCGCGAAGGGTCGGGCCGAACGAAATCATATCGAGTCCCGGGAACTTCTCAAGGAAAAGACCGCACTCCAGGCCGGCGTGAATGGCCTTGACGGCAGGTTCGCAGCCGAAAAGCCTCTTATACGACTCGACGCAGACCTTCAGGATGTGCGAATCGACATTCGGCTTCCAGCCGGGATACGGGCTGAAATGGCGGCTTGTGGCTCCGGCGAGCTCGAACACGGCCGCAGTCTTGGCCGCAATGGCATTGCAGGCCGATGTAATGCTGCTGCGCTGGCTCGTGAGCACCACGGCCTTGCCAGCCGCTGTGTGAACGGCGGCAAGATTTGTGGATGTCTCCACAAGTCCGGGGATGTCCTGCGACATTGCATATACTCCGTGCGGGCAGGCGCAAAGTGCGGCGATGAGCGCACGCGCAGCCTTGTGCTCGATGCAGATGCCCTCCGCAGCGCACTCCTTGCTTTCGAAAGCGAGCGAAGGGTCGGAGAGGCGGTATTCTGCCTGAAGATCGGCTCCGAACGCGGCGAAAGCCTTGGCAAGAGCCTCGGGGGCGGATGTGAACACTACGGCCGCGCACTCGCGTGCGATAGCATTGTGCTTGCCTCCGCCATTGATCGAAGCGAGTTCGAAATCAACAGGGCAGGAATAGAGGAAGCGTGCCATCTGCTGGACAGTATTCACGCGCTCCTTGTTGATGTCGTCGCCGCTGTGGCCGCCTATGCCGCCGGAAATCCTTATCTGCAGAGCCTTGGCGCCCTTGGGAGCCGCAACGCTGCCGTACTCGAGGACAGATTCGGTGTTCACGCCGCCTGCGCAGCCGATGAACATCTCGCCCTCGTCCTCGGAATCGAGGTTGATGAGGGTCTTGCCTGTGAAAAAGCCGCTGGCCATAGCCTCCGCGCCGTCCATTCCCGTCTCTTCCGAGATGGTGAAGATGCACTCGAGCCGCCCGGTGGGCAGATCGCTTTCGAGCAGAGCAAGGCACGCAGCGATTCCTATGCCGTCATCGGCACCGAGAGTGGTGTCGTGGGCAATCATCCAGCCGTCCTCGATAACATAGTTGATGGGGTCCTTCGCCCAGTCGTGCTGAACGCCCTCATTCTTCTCGCACACCATATCCTGATGTGCCTGGAGAACGAGTACCGGAACATTTTCTTTGCCCTTCGATGCGGGCTTTGCGATGAGAACGTTGCCAATTGCGTCGCGCTTGGCCTCAAGACCGCGCTGCGCGGCCCAATCGAGCAGCCAGGCGGTTATCTGCTCTTCCGAGCCGGACTCCCTCGGAATCCGGGTTATTTCCTTGAAGATGTCAAGGATCTGTTTTGATTCCATATTTTTAAGCGTTGGGACGAAGTATGTTCTCGAGGTCGAGCACATACTTCTTGAAAAGCCTGTCGGTGGACATAAGGTCCTGGACGATCGAGCACGAATGCAGAACGGTCGAGTGGTCCTTGCCACCTATCTCCTCGCCTATGGTGGAAAGCGAGCAGTTGGGTATCAGATTGCGTGAAAGGTACATGGCAATCTGCCTTGCCTGCACGATCTGCCTCTTGCGCGATGCGGAGATGAGCTCCTCACGAGTGATGTTGAAGTACTCGCAGACAGACTGCTGTACGTTCTCGATTGTAAGGTTATTCTGTTCTTCGCCAACGATGTGGCCGATGACCTGGTTGGCAAGTTCTACAGTGCAATCCTTATGTGTGTAGGTTGAGTGTGCGATGAGCGAAAGCAGAGTGCCTTCGAGCTCGCGGAAGTTGTTCTTGATCTTGAGAGCGATATGCTCCAGCACTTTGTCGTCAACCACAATGCCCTCGCGCTGGCAGCGGGTGCGCAGCATGGCGAGACGGGTCTGGAAGTCGGGACGCGTAAGCTCTACGGCAAGACCCCATTTGAAACGCGAGCGCAGCCTGTCCTCGAAATTGCTGAGGTCCTTCGGAGCACGGTCCGAAGAAAGGATGAGCTGCTTGCCGTTCTGGTGCAGGTGGTTGAAGATATTGAAGAAGGCGTTCTGGTTTCCGGCACCTACGAGGTCCTGGATATCATCTACGATAAGAACGTCTATCTTCATATAGTATGCGAGGAAGTCGGTAAGCTTGTTGCGAACCGAAACCGCATCCATATACTGTGTCTTGAATTCGTTGCCGGTCACATAGAGGACAACGAGTTCGGGATATTTCTCGTGAATGGCGTTGCCAATGGCCTGTGCAAGATGCGTCTTGCCAAGGCCGGGACCTCCGAATATGAACAGAGGGTTGAAAGGCGTTTTGCCAGGCTTTGCGGAGATATCAACGCCGGCCGTGATTCCCAGACGGTTGCACTCCCCTTCTATAAGGGTGCTGAACCTGTAGACAGGGTTGAGCCTCGGGTTGATCGTAAGCCTCTTGAGACCGGGATAAACCAGCGGGCTGGGATTGCCGGAAGGCTGGATGGTGCTTACGGGGATGGGCCTGTTCATTGCAGGAAGGCCTTCGGCGGCCGACACGTTCATACTTGCCTGGTCGGCAACGGGACGTATTCTGTAAACGAGACGGGCCGCAGCACCGAGTTCGCGGCGGAGGGTCTTGCTGATAAGATCGAGGAAAGAATCTTCGAGATACTGGCGGAACCAGTCGGAAGGGACCTCAATTGTAAGAGTGGAATCAAGTATGGCGACAGCCCTGGTCGGTCTGAACCAGGTGGCAAACTGCTGGGGCGTCACGTTCTGCTCTATTATGCGCAGGCAGTTCTCCCAGACGGTTATGTGTCTTGCTTCCTCCATAGGTTAATTCTAAAAACTTGATATGCCGCAAAAGCGGAGTGCAAAGATGTGGGAAAAATTATTGATAAAAAAATATTTTTGATATTGGATATATGATTTAT
>JAGHTP010000036.1 GCA_018065265.1 Candidatus Cryptobacteroides aphodequi
CAACCCCGAGTTTTACGAAAAATGGCCTCAAAGTCGTAAAACTTTGTGTGAGAACAAGCCCTTTTTCAAAAGGCCGAAGCCTATTTTTTGCGGTTAAATGCGCAAATATGCAAACTATTGCATAAAATATTACTTCAACCTTACTTCGAAGAGGCTGGGCCAGTATTTGCCGGTAACGAAGATGCGGCCGTCGTCAGATACTGCAATGCCGTTCAGGACATCGGCCTCGGGAGCACGGAGCTCCATCTTGAAGAGTTCGGAGCAATCGACCAGACCTTCCACTTCCCCGTTCGAAGGATTGATGATGACTATGGAGTCGGTCTCGTAGATGTTTGCCCAGATGCGGCCGTCGATCCATTCGAGTTCATTGAGGTTGCGAAGGTCGCGGCCGTTGAATGTCACGTTAAGCGCATATTTGACTCTCATATCCTTGTCCATGAAATACAAGCGGTGGCTTCCGTCAGAGGCGATCAGATGCTCGCCGTCAGTGGTCAGGCCCCAGCCTTCGCGCGGGTAGGAATATGTCTTGCGATGTTCCAAAGTCTCGGGGTCATATATGAACATCACCTTGTTGGTCCAGGTAAGGATATAGAGATTGTCACCAAGTACGCAGGCACCTTCGGCAAAATACTTAGACGAGAAGTCACGGCGCACAAGTGTCTCACCGGTTTCGAGATCGACCTCGCGCAGGGTGCTTTCGCCGAACTGACCTGTGGTTTCTATCAGGCGGCCGTTGTGCCAGAAAAGTCCCTGCGTGTATGATGTAACGTCGTGCGGATACATTTTTACGACTTCGAGGGAATAATTGACGACTTTGGCTCCGGCGCAAGGAGCGACAAGGCCAAAGCACAGGGCGCAGATGAACGATATAAGCAGAGACTGTCTCTTCATAAAACAAAGTTTGCGTAAAAAGGAACGGCGTGCAAAAGGCGCAAACCATTCTTTGCATAGCAAATATAAGGCCATTCAAGGATTTTTCCTATCTTTGCGCCCTCAATTGAAATAATAAGGCAGGACGATCCATCGCGGCAGAAATGCTGAGGAAAGTCCGGACAGGACAGGGCACCCCGCTGCGGAAAGCGCAGGAGGGAGTAATCTTTCGCCAGCCGTAACAGAAAACAACCGGAGCTTCGGCTCCAAGGGTGAAAACGCGAGGCAAGAGCTCACGACGCCGCTGCAGCGATGCACGACGGGTACGGCACCGGGGCCTGCAAAACCAAATATACCGGCAGATGAGGACGGCCCGCCCGATGCCGGGGGGTAGGTTGCGCAGATAAATGATGGATTCAAAAACAGAAACCGGCTTACGGCCCTGCCTTATTTTTCTTTTTCCGCACACCGAGGTTCATTGACGGACCCCGGTTCTTTTGTCTCCGCACTGAGAGCCTCTTCCGCAGCCGCCGAAGACTTTTTCTCCGAGCGGCGCAGTCTTTCAAGGAAGCGCTTACGGGGCTTGTCCTTGTGCTCGTCCCAGCGGGTCTTCAGTTTGTCTTCGAAACCTGGCAGAAGGTTGGGGAATCTCTTGTGGTACTGCGCAGCCATCCAGCGCCTGTACGAATCCACGTGACGCGCACGCTTGTCGTCGTACATATCGTTGAAGCATACCAGGATAGCGGACTCCGAAGCATCGCCGAACTCATCGTTCACAGCATGACCCAGCATAAGCATCGTAGGCGAAGTATTCATATACGAGTTTACCAGAGGCGGGATGAAGGTACCGAGCTTCATTACCGCAGCCTTCAGCACCTTGTAATCATCCTTGAAACTGTCCTCGGTCAGAATCACGTCGAAGATACGCCTGTCGACCTCGAACTTCTGGGGATTGTATGCCGTCACAAGACCCTCGCTGTCGGGGAAATGCTTGTACAGGAAATGATAGATCATATCCCTTGCTAGCGGGTCGTACGAAGGGTGTATGGTCATCTTGCCGAAGAAATACATTATCTGGCTGTGCGCCATCATTATCGCGCCGAGTCCGTCCCAGAGGTTATCCATCGAGAAAAGAGCCTTGGCGCCGGCCTTCGAACTCTGGTAGTTCAGCGATACGAACGAGCGTCCGAGTTCAACGGTATGAGGCAGATACTCAGTTATGAACTTTTCCGAAAAATGGAACATATGCGCCGTGGCCAGATGCGGCTGGCCGTTGGCATCCATCTTGACATCGGGTCCGAGGATATATCTGTATCCTCCCAGGATGGCCTCGGCCTCGGGATCCCACACCAAAAGCTGCTGGTAGGGTTCTTCCATCGTGTCGAACTCGTCGATGTCGCAGTCAAGCCCCGAGCAGGCGCCGCTGGCGCGGAAGGCCTCTTCGCGAAGACGTCCTATCTCGCGCATTGTGTTGGGAGCGTTGAACGCATTGACTACATAAAGGACGTTTCCGCCCTTGTTCGTGTCGCGGAGCTTGCGTTCTTCGGTAAGTTCCGCCTTTATGAGGTTGATGTCAACCGGTGCGATGATGTCCTGCATAGCTCTATTGAAGTTTATATACTTCCTGACGGGTCCATTCGGCCCATTCGGAAGCGGTCTTTGAAGAATCGAAGAATTCGGGAGGTATCGGCTCCCCTACCACCACCCTGAAGGTCTTGTGCATTCCGCGGGCCATCTCGTCGGGAAGGAAGGTCATAGCGAAATTGAACTTTGTGTGAAGAGCCTTGCAGATGTTGGCGACGCGGTAGAAGCGACGGCTGTTCTCGCCTATGAAATGGATAGGGACAATCCAGCGGCCGTTCTGCACACTCTTGGTGATGAAAGTCTTGCGCCAGGGCAGGTCCTGGATGCGGCCGTCGATGCGCCTCGAGCACATACCAGCCGGGAAAATCAGCAGCTGGTCGTCAGAAGAATAATATTCATTGATCAGACGCGGAAGGTCGCGCGACTGCGCCCCTGTCTTGCTCACCGGAACCGAAACATCGCGTATACCGGGGATGTTCATAAGAAAGTCGTTCACCTGGAAACGCATCTTGACGTCCGGGAACAGTTTTCCAAGATTCGAAGCCAGAATGACTCCGTCTATTCCCCCGAGAGGATGATTCGAGACAAAGGTGTATTTGCGTCCGGAAGAGGTATCTATACGGTCAAGCCCTTCGATTTCGGCCTTGACATCAAGGTACTCGACAGCCTTGTCGAGGAACTCCTGTCCCTCGTATCCCTGCACGAGAAGACCGTTCATCAGGTCCACGTGAAGGAACTTTTCGAGCGCGCGCACAACGAAATGCGGCACTTTCTTTCCACCGGTACGCTCGGCTATGACCTTCTCAAGGTCAATGGCCAAATCTGGATTATAGGCCATGGTTCAAGGTTTCAGCAGGACAAATATAGGAATAAATCCCGAGAAATAGTAAAAGGACTTACTAAATCAGCTCCGCGCTGAGGTCGTAGAGGTCGGCGTCCGTGATGCGCACGTCGATAAAAGTGCCCACCAGGGCCTCCGGGCAAAGGGTTCGAGCCGGGCAAAGTCCGGTAGCGACATCCGTGTAAAGGCTTTGAGCCGGGCAGGGTCCGGAAGCGCCATCCGGACAGGGGCTTTGAGACGAACAGGCGGAGCCATCTGCCGCACCGGCACCTGCAGCCGCATCTTCCGGCACGCGCACATAGATAAGCCCGTCCACATCGGGGCTTTCGTACTGCGAGCGGCAATGCAGCACTCGCGGATCGTCTTCGTCAACGCAGTCGACAAGTACGCGCTCAACGCTTCCAACCCTCGAAGAATTGAAGGCGAGAGAAACTTCGCCCTGCAGTTTCATCAGTGCATCGAGGCGTTTGTCCTTTTCGTCCTGCGGTACGTCATCAGCAAGATGAGCTGCGCCCCAGGTGCCTTCCTCTTCGCTGTAGGTGAAGGCTCCGAGCCTCTCGAAGCGCGCTTCACGCACGAAGTCGAGCAGTTCGGCGAATTCGCTCTCCCCTTCTCCGGGATGGCCGACGATCATAGTGGTGCGGAGCACGACGCCCGGCACTTCGGCGCGCAGCTTGGCTATCAGCTCGCGTGTCCACGCCCCGTCCACCTGGCGGTGCATATTGTCCAGCACTTTGTCGGCGATGTGTTGCAAAGGGATGTCGAGGTACTTGCAGACCTTCGGGTTCGAGGCCATCTCGTCCAGCACGTCCTGCGGGAACGAGGCCGGATACGAGTAGTGGATGCGCATCCATTCTATCCCCGGCACAGCGGCCAGGGCGCGCAGGAGTTCGGCCAGAGCGCGTCTGTGATAGAGGTCGAGGCCGTAGAAGGTGGTGTCCTGTGCAATGAGTATGAGTTCCTTCACACCGCGTGCGGCAAGAAGGGTGGCTTCTTCGACAAGGGTTTCGATGGGCACGCTCCTGTGCGCTCCGCGGATGAAAGGAATGGCGCAGTAGGAGCAGCGGCGGTCGCAGCCCTCGCTTATCTTCAGATATGCCGTGGCGGGTCCGCAGCCTGTCGGAACGCGCCGCACATAAAGCGAGCGGTCGGGCTTGCAGCCGAGGTACTCAACAATAGGGTTAAGGTCGCGTGCTCCGAACCAGGCATCGACTTCGGGTATCTCGGACGGCAGCGAGTCGGCATAACGCTCCGACAGGCAGCCGAAAACGATGAGGCGCCCGACAAGCCCGCAGGCCTTGAGCTCCGCGGCTTCGAGGATGGCGGCGATGGACTCCTCCTTCGCGTCGCCTATGAAGCCGCAGGTGTTCAGCAGCAGATAATCGACCTTCGAGGAAGAGTCTTCGGGGGCTACGACTTCGAAACCGTCGCCGAGTTGTGTAAGCAGATGCTCGGTGTCGACGGTGTTCTTGGAGCAGCCCAGGGTTATGACCCTAATTCTCTTCACCTTCGGCGTTCTCTTCTTCTTCGAAATCGAGCGAAGCGTACTGTGCGAGGAGGCTGTACCAGAGCACTACCTTGCGCATATGCGAGAGGTGGAAACGTTCGCCGTCGTAGCTGGGCACGGCCTTGTCGAAAAGGGCGCGGATCTCAGCTTCGGGGGCCTTTGAATCGGGAGCGGCAGCTCCGTCAAGAGCCTTCTCGATAGCCTTGAACACTTCGGAGAGCTTGAGTTCTTCGGTGTCGGTGTAGATGGCTATATCGGCAAGCGAGGTGATGCGGCTGTGGATGTCGAAGACTGTGCGCTTCTTGTCGGCGATGTTTTCAGCAACGACACCGTTGCGGGCCTGTGCCAGGTAAAGATACAGACCGCTCTGTCCGGAGACGGCGAGTATTCTTGCAAGATTTGTTTTCATATCGTTTTCAAATAATCGTTTACTTTCTTTTCCAATTCTTCAAGGCTGCCGTCATTCACAATGCGCCAGCCGTATTTTTCAGGTTCAGCCTGCAGGGCGTCGCGCTGCGCGGCCTTGGGGTTGCGCTCTACCCTCACTTCAAGAGGTGCGCTAACAAGAAGCACCGAATCGAAAATATCCGCAAATGCACTCTTGGTGTGCGCCACGGCCGACTCGAAGAAGGCCACAGGCGCTCCGCACTCTTCACGCCAGGCCTTGAAATCCGCGAGGACATAGGGGTACACCAGCGCTTCGAGCTTTTCCCGCAAGCCTTCATCCGAGAAGATGCAGGCCAGATTCTCCATCCTTACACCGAGTTCGGCTTCGATCCTTTCTGTCAGACCGGGCACCGATGCGTAAAGGGCCTTGGTGCGCGAATCCGAGTCGTAAACCGGATAGCCTGCGGCCTCGACAATTCGCGAAACTGCCGATTTTCCGGCGCCTATCCGCCCTGTTATGAGGATGGTTTTCAATTCAAAGAACTTTCGAGGCAGTCGCAGACCGACGGCACTATCTTTATGTCAATCATTCCCGTAGGAAGGGCGTCGTGGCGAATGAGGCACTTGCCGCTGCGGGATTTGACGAAGTCGTTGTAGTCGATGAACAGGGCCGGGGTCTGAACCGAGGTGCCGGCAAGCGGGAACACATAACGGCACACTATCTCCGCCTGCAGGGGCAGGACGGTGAGGTTGCGTCCGTCAGGGACATTACGCACCTGAACCGGAGCCGATGAACGCATCTCGACAAAACGGGTGACATCCATCGAATAGTTGACTTCACCGAACGAAAGCCTGGTTCCGGCCGGAGCCTCGAGCTTTACCACTCCGCTCACATTGCGTTTGACGCCGGAGAGCGAAATGGTCTTGGTGAACACGCGGTCAATGCTTTCGAGCCGTTGCGGCTCGCCGTAGATGAGAACCGAATCGGGCGAAACGGTCATCTCGCCCATCGCCATATACTGCGATGCGAATTTGACGACACGTACCGGTGCTATGCTCACCTTCTTGTTGTTCTCGGGCGGGAAGCGCAGAGTCAGCGACGGTGTAACGAACGACTGCACGGTAACGCCCTGTCCGAAGATGTCCTGGACGTAGCGGTACAAAGCCGATGATCCGAGGGTGTAGAAATCGCCGTCCCTGAATTCGAGGTGCGTGCTTTCCACATAAAGGTCGAGGGGATCCTTGACCGACTTGAGTTTGAGGAGCCTGTAGCCCTTGGCGCTGATGGATGCAGTGATGGTCACGGGTGATGATGCAGATTCCCTGTGCCCTTCGATGTTGGTATGCACCATCACCGGAAGGCTGACGGTATCGGCACTCACATTGGCAAGATTGGTGAAGAGCCAGATGAGCACCGATGCCAGAATCGACACCACAAGAGCGACCGTCCTGTTCACGGCAGAGACTATTTCTGTGCCTGGGCGGCCTGTGCGTCAGAAGAGTCGCGTACGATGGAAGCCTTGTCAACACGCAGCTTCACGTCTCCGTCAACCCTGAGGAGGATTGTCCTCTCTTCTATTTCGGCTACTGTTCCGTAGATGCCCCCGGCTGTGATGACCTTGTCACCCTTCTGGAGTTCGTTGCGGAATTTCTCGAGTTCCTTCTGCTGCTTGCGCTGGGGACGTATCATGAAGAGATACATGATGAGGAACAGGAGGATTATCATAATCCAGAAACTGAGACCGCCTCCCTGCTGTGATGCAGGAGCCTGGGCGTCGAGGATGAGGGTAAGAATGTTCATTGTTCTATTGTTTGTTTATCAATTTGTCGAGAAGTCCGTTGACGAATGCGCTGCTGGCGCTTGTGCTGAAGAACTTGGATATTTCAACGTATTCGTTCATTATGATGCGGGGCGCTGTCTGGGGGCAGGCGGCAGCCTCGGCCATTCCGCATACTATGAGCGCCAGGTCGGTGGTGCAGATGCGGTTCTTGTCCCACTTGGGTGTGAGGGCGGAGATGCTCTCAACGCTTGCGGAGAAGCTGCGCACGGCTTCGCTGACGACCGAGCGCACGAAATCGCGGTCCGATTCCTTCCTGTTCTGGCCAGGCATCTGGCTGAGGTAAAGTTCGGGCATAGCCCAGCGTTTGCCGGCGGCCAGGTCATTCACTGCGTGGCAGCAGTATGTGAGCGAATAGGCAAGATCGTCGTTCCACCATATCGAGAGGTCTTCGAGTATCTCTTCGAGTTCGGTGTTGTCGACCAGTTCCCTTTCGTAGATGGTCACGAAAAGACGGGCGTCCTCCTCAAGCGAGGCGGTGTCGGAAGCCATATACTCCGCAAAATAGTCGGAAGCCTTGAGTGTATCGTAGAGATGACGCAGGAACACGTCGTACTGGTCCCACGAAAGTTGCTTCTTCTTGATTATTTTCTGGAAATCGGGATCCTCCTCGAGCAGCGGGGCGATTCCGTTGTGGACGAATTTGAAGTTGGGATGCCGTTCCTCCTCTGTCGGGTTGAACTTTGCCTGCGCGGCGGCGAGACGTGATGCTGCTTCGGCTGTGAGAGCCGGAATCAGGGCGAGCATGAATAAATACAGATCCCTTGTGGCCTGACACGAAGACTCGAGGTTATCGAGGGCTTCTGCAGTGGTCATTGCGGGATTTTCGGCAAGTGCGTAAACGGCTTTGAAAGCCTTTATGCGCAATATTCTTCTGTTAAGCATCCTTACGGTTATGTCAAATTCGCTGCAAATATAATATCTAATCAAAAAAAATTCTAATTTTGCGTGAAGTAATAACACATAAAAACTATGTTCAAGGACGATTTCAACGCCTACAGAGGCGAAAAAGGTGCAGATGACGTTTATTCCAAGCCGGTAAAAGCCGGAAAGCGCACCTATTTCTTTGACGTTAAGAGCACCCGCGGAGGCAAGGACTTCTATCTTACCATTACGGAGAGCAAGCGCCACAACAATCCGGACGGGTCATACACCTACGACAAGCATAAGATTTTCCTCTACAAGGAGGATTTCGCGAAGTTCCAGGAGGGACTCGCAGAAGTATTGACATATATCAAGGACGAATGCTTCGGCGGAACCATTCCGCAGAGGCCGGAGGAGGAGAGCAAAGATGATTCAGAATTTTAGCGAACGTATTCACAACGCCGCAGACTTCCTTGCAGAAAAACTGCAGGGGCGCAAGCCTGTGGTAGGTATCATTCTCGGAAGCGGACTCGGCAAACTTGCCGACAGGATAGAGGACAGCATCGTTATCCCCTATTCCACCATTCCTGATTTCCCGGTCAGCACAGCCACAGGCCACAAGGGCAATTTCATCTGCGGCACGCTGGGCGGAAAGTGCGTCCTGGCAATGCAGGGACGTTTCCACTACTACGAGGGCTATTCGATGGACCTCGTGACAATAAGCATAAGGGTGATGAAACTCATCGGCATACAGTACCTTTTCGTATCGAATGCCGCAGGCTGCTGCAACCCGCTCTACAAGGTGGGTGACCTGGTAGTCATCAAAGACCATATCAACACCCTGCCCAATCCCCTTATCGGGCCCAATCTCGACGAATTCGGCCCCCGTTTCCCGGACATGACCTGTGCCTATGACCGTCAGCTCCAGGCACTTGCCGACGAAGTGGGCGCATCGATGGGCATGAAGTTCGAGCACGGAGTCTATTTCGGCTCCACAGGCCCTACCTACGAGACTCCGGCCGAGATACGCTTCTACCACAGCGTCGGCGCCGATCTGGTGGGAATGAGCACCATACCCGAAGTCATCGTGGCAAGGCATTGCGGCCTGCGCGTATTCGGAATGTCGTGCGTGACGAACATAACCAATTCGATAAACCGTGAGAACAATCTCAATGACGGAGAAGACGTCGTACTCCAGGCCGACAAGGTCACAAAACAGATGTCAGCCGTCTTCGAGAAAATGATTGAGAGGCTGTAGGCCTATGTCCGATCCACGAATGCAGATTATCCGTGAGGCCGCCTCGTACATAGAGAGCAGGCTGGACGGCCGCAAACCCATCATTGGAATCATTCTCGGCAGCGGGCTCGGCGATCTGGGCTCGAAGATAGAGGACGCCGTGGAGATCAACTACGCCGACATCCCCAATTTTCCCCTGAGCACAGCCATCGGCCACAAGAGTTCGATGCTCATAGGCCGTCTCGGAGGCAAATGCGTCCTGGCGATGCAGGGCCGCTTCCACTTCTACGAGGGTTACTCGATGGAGCAGATCACTCTGCCCATAAGGGTGATGAGTCTGCTCGGAATAGGCACGCTGCTGGTTTCGAATGCGGCCGGCGGCACCAACCCGGAGTATGAGATCGGAGACCTGATGGTCATACGCGACCATATCAGTTTCCATATGAACCCCCTCATAGGCAAGAACTACGACGAGTTCGGCCCGCGCTTCCCCGATATGACCTGCGCCTACGATTCAGCGATGATTGAAAAGGCACACGCAATCGCAAAGGATATGGGAATCACCCTGCGTGAGGGAATTTATACGAGCTGTACCGGTCCCTGCTACGAGACCCCTGCGGAACTCCGTTATTTCAGGGCAGTGGGCAGCGATGCCGTGGGAATGAGCACCATTCCCGAGGTCATAGTGGCAAGGCATTGCGGAATGAAGGTGTTCGGCGTTTCGGTCATCACAGACCTTGCGCATGACGACATGCCGGAGGACTACGTCACGGACGAAGTGGCTATAGTCGTTGCCGCCACCAGAGCCTCCGGACGCATGACTATACTTTTCGAGCGCCTCATTGAGACGCTCGAAAACTGATTTCTTATTTCAAGAATTATTTTGCTATCGCAACCGAACGCGTTTCGCGTATGACGGTTATCTTGACCTGTCCCGGATAGGTCATCTCATCCTGAATGCGCTGAGCGATTTCGGTAGAGAGACGTGCGGCCTGGTCGTCGGACACTTCTTCGGCGCCCACGATAACGCGGAGCTCGCGGCCCGCCTGGATTGCATAGGACTTGGTAACGCCGGGATAAGAAGCTGCGAGGTCTTCCATTCCCTTGAGACGTTTGATATAACTTTCGATGACTTCCCTTCTGGCTCCGGGACGTGCGCCTGAGATTGCGTCGCCGACAAGGATGAGCGGAGAGTAGATTGAAGTCATCTCCATCTCTTCGTGGTGAGCTCCGATGGCGTTCACAATCTCGGGACGCTCCTTGTACTGTTCGGCCAGTTTGGCACCGAGCAATGCATGGGGCAGTTCGGGATCCTCTTCGGAAACCTTACCTATATCGTGGAGCAGACCGGCGCGTTTTGCAACCTTGGGATTTAGACCGAGTTCCGATGCCATTATGGCGCAGATCGACGCAACCTCGCGTGAGTGCTGCAGAAGGTTCTGACCATAGGAACTGCGGTATTTCATACGGCCGATGAGCTTTACGAGCTCGATATTGAGGCCATGTATACCAAGGTCGATACAGGTGCGCTTACCTGTCTCGAGTATCTCTTCCTCAAGCTGCTTGGACACCTTTGCAACGACTTCCTCGATACGTGCGGGATGGATGCGGCCGTCGACGACGAGCTGATGAAGCGAAAGCCTTGCGACTTCGCGGCGTACCGGATCGAAACCCGAAAGGATGATGGTGTCGGGTGTGTCATCGACAACTATCTCAACGCCTGTCGCGGCCTCGAGGGCCCTGATGTTGCGTCCTTCACGGCCGATGATGCGGCCCTTGACCTCGTCGTTCTCGATGGGGAATGTGGTGACGGCGTTCTCAATGGCGGTTTCGGTAGCGGTGCGCTGGATGGTGTTGATGACTATGCGCTTGGCTTCCTTGGCGGCATTGAGGCGGGCCTCATCCATTGTGTCGTTGATGTATGCCTGGGCTTCGGTGCGGGCCTCGGCCTTCATATTCTCGACGAGCATATTCTTGGCGTCCTGGGCGCTCATACCGGCTACGACTTCGAGCTGCTTGTTGGCCTGGTTTATACGCTCGGTGCATTCGGTCTCGAGTTTGTCGAGCTGGTCCTTGCGTGAATTGAGCTGGCCGCGGAGCGAATCGAGTTCGTGCTGGCGGCGGCCGAGTTCACTGGCCTGGGAGTTAAGCTGGTTCTCCTTGTTGCGGCAGTTGTTCTCGCGGTCACGCAGCGAATTGTTGCGGTCGTTGAACTTCTGCTCGTTCTCGGCCTTGAGCTGGAGGAAATGTTCCTTTGCCTCGAGCATCTTCTTCTGCTTGATGCTTTCGGCTTCGAGGGTGGCCTTCTCTATGATGGCTGCACCGCGGCTGCGTGCATTGGCGCGCGCTGCGATTATGTAAATGGCAAGGGCGACTATGGCGCCCGCTATTGCCGACAGAATGTAATACAATAACATATATATATTATTAAAAAATTTCAATCACAACCGTCAGTCCTTGGCAGTAAACCTGTCGCAATACGATTTGGGCTCCGCGGCGGTTCGGGCTTCCCTTCTGTGAGGGCCTGCCTTCCGGCTACGAGTACACCCGGTTCCTGAGAACTTGTTGATTTTGCAAGGAGGAACTAACGGTTGTTTGTCTTCTTGAGATAATCTTCCAGCTGAAGGCTGAGGGCCTTGGCTTCCTGTTCGCCGCGATAGAGGCGTGACTGGGCCTGAAGTTTTGACATTTCGCTGTTGAGAGCAACGGCTGCGAGCTTCATCTCAAGCTTCTGGTCGGGAAAGAGGGCATTGTATCTTTCCAGCGCAGCGTTGATGGAATCGGCCGCACGGCGCATATTCTGCTCCATTTCGGGTCCCTTTGCGTTGAACTGCAATTTGTTCCCCGCAACCTCAACAGTTATCTTGTGTTCGTCAGTCATATCACTTTTCAAGCAGGGCAATGCAGGAGTCTATGCTCTTGATGAGTTCGTTGATGCGCTTTTTTGCTTCAGCAGTATCGGCACTTCCGAACGCGCCCAGCAGGTTCAGATTATCTATTTCGTGTTTCAATTCAGCTATTTTAGCCTGGTTGGAGCGGTTCGCTTCGCGCTCGCGGACAAGATCGGACGCAAGATTGTTCGCCCTCTGCCTTTCGTTCTCGTAGAGGGATACAAGCTTTGCGATATTGTCATTAAGTGCTTCCAGCATAATGCTCACAACCTCACAAATATACTAATTTACAAGTTTCAATACAAATAAAATGAGTTTGTAAACAAACCCGGATACTATTATCACGGCCGGGATGGTGAGCACCCAGGCCCATACGATATTCTTTGCGGTCATCCACTTCACCCTCTTCACTCCGCGGTCGAGACCTGTGCCTATGATGGCTCCGGTAACGGTATGTGTGGTGCTGACGGGAATTCCGAGCACGGCGGTGATGATCAGCGTGAACGCTCCGGAAAGTTCGGAGCAGAAGCCCTTGACCGGCGTTATTTTGCTGAGGCCGTCACCCAGGGTGCGTATCACCTTCCATCCGCCGGTAATCGTTCCGAGCGAAATGAGGCCGTAACAGGTGTACTTGAGCCACGAGGGCACGAAGAACTTGGCGCCTTCGACCATCACGCCATCGGCGGTATATGCGCCGACGCGGACGGCTTCGTTGCCGAAGAGCATCTGGGCCACCGGGCTGTCGGGCTGGGCAGCAAACGCCGAAGCCAGCAGGATGGCGATGACACCGAGGGTCTTCTGGCCGTCGTTACCACCGAATCCGAGCGAGAATGCGGCCGATGAGAGCAGTTGCATACGCTTGAAGCTCTTGTCCACCTTCTTGGGCTTGGATTTGCGAAGGAACAGCGTGAACAGACAGTTCAGTACAAAGCCCATCACCATTCCAAGCAGAGGCGAGATGACTATGAAAGCTACGATTGTAAGTATACCGCTCGTGATGAGATGTTCACCGCCAAAGCCGAACCACACCGGACCGATAAGGCCGCCAATCAGGGCGTGCGAGGCTGAGATAGGAAGCCCGAATTTGGTGCAGAATGCAATCCAGAGCACGGACCCGAGCAGGGCGGCAAGTATTACATACACGTCGATGCAGTTCTGGTCAACGATTCCGGAACCCATTGTCGCGGCAACCGTCATATCGAAGATGAACAGGGCCGAGAAAGTCCAGCAGGCCGCCCAGGCAACCGCCTGCACAGGTGTAAGGGCCTTCGTGGCCACGACGGTGGCTATACAGTTTGCAGCATCGTTCATTCCGTTCGTGAAATTGAACAGAAGAGCGATGAACACGGTTATGAGAACTACTGCAACCATACCGGCTCTAGCTCATTTTCACAACAATGCTGCGTATGCTTCCGGATAGACGTTTTGCAACGTCGGAAGTATCTTCGAGTGCCTGAAGGATATTCTTCTTGCGGACAAGTTCGACAGCATCCTTCTCAAACTCGAAGAGGTTGGACATATAGCTTTCGTAGATATCGTCGCAGATATGCTCGTTTTCCTTGATCTCGTCACAGAGTTCATCAAACTTCTTCACGTCGTCGCGCATATTGTCGAAGTTGCGGGTCATTTCAAGAAGGATTTCGGCATCGCGACGGATGTACATCGCAATCTCGGCGAGTTTCTTGCTCTTCTTGGGCTGGTAGATTGCAAACTTCTTGGCTGAATCGCGGATATTGTCGAGGAAGGTATCCATATCCTCCGCGAGCATATGCACATCGTCCCTGTCGAAAGGTGTCACGAACGAGTCGATAAGTTCGTCGATAATGCGGTCGGTTATGCGGTCGCCTGCCGTTTCACATTCCTTAATACGATGGCTGAGAATACGCCTTTCATCGGCATCTTCGGTTGCCGTAACCTGTACCAGCAATTCTGCCGCCTTAAGAATGTTCTCGGCCGACTCAATGTAGAGGGGGAAGAATTTCTTTTCCTTAACTACGAACAACTGAAGAATCTTGTCTAGTTTCATCTGGGTAATAGATTATAAAGTTTTTTGTCAATCTTGGAATCGAGCAGGGCATCAAGCATCGACAACCTGTGAAGGTCGGTGCCGAGATACGAGTAATAGCCTTCCTTGAGCAGTTTCGCGGCCTTTGCCGCAGCGCAAAACTCTTCGAAACGCTGCTGAAGGGCCTCGGGTTCAGAGACTACCTCGAAAATAAGGCAAAGGCTTGGGGAAATGACGAGCGTGAACGCAAGATGAAAGGGCGGAAAGCGCCAAAACGGAGGCTATTATCAGATTCCTGATTCTCATATTGAAATAATGTTTCGTAAAACAGGCCGAAAACGTACAAATTTAGTCAATTTTCCGTAAATTTGCGACCGCTATGTCAGATAATTATCACTTCATACGAATATCAGCCGTATCACCCCTCGTGCACGTGGCCTGCCCGGAGCGCAATGCGGATGAAATAATAGCCGAGAGCAAAGCTCTCTGTTCATCAATCAGGCCATCGGTGATCGTATTCCCCGAACTGTGCGTCAGCGGCTACACCTGCGGCGAGCTCTTCAATCAGCAGGCCCTCTACGAAGGCAGCGAGAAAGCCGTCGAGCGCATACTGCGCGAGACCGCCGGACTCGAAGCCGCCATTGTCGTCGGAGCCCCCGTCCGCCACGGAGCACGCCTGTACAACGCAGCCATCATGCTCAGGGGCGGCCGCATTCTCGGTATCGTGCCCAAGGCTTATCTGCCCGGCAACGGCGAGTTCTACGAGCCCCGCTACTTCGAAACCGGCACCGCACTTGGCAAGGAGGTCGTCAACGTGAAATACGCCTCCTGCGAAGCCCCGATGGGCATACTCCAGCTCTTCCGCATCGGTGACGCAACAATTGGCATCGAAGTTTGCCAGGACATCTGGACCCCTATCCCTCCCAGCACTTATGCTGCACTCAGCGGAGCCGAAGTCATACTCAACCTCTCCGCTTCGGACGAGGAGATCGGCAAGCACGAATACCGCCGCAACATGATAGGCGCAACATCGTCCCGTCTGCTCTGCGGCTACGTCTACTGTTCCTGCGGCTTCGGCGAGTCGAGCTCCGACCTCGTCTGGGGCGCGTCTTCGATGATTTACGAGAACGGTGCGCGCATAGCCGAGAACGAACGCTACCAGCTTGAGGCCACCCGCATCACCGCCGACCTCGACCTCGAAGCCATACGCCAGAGCCGCGCCAAATACGTCAACTACTCGCGTGACGGCATCCTCTGGGCCGACGCCTGGCCGTACACCGGCACGGGAGCCGAATACCGCAAGGTCGAATGCGGCCCTGCAGCCGGAACCGATTTCAAGGCAGGGCTCCTGCGAAGCGTGGATCCGCACCCTTTTGTGGGGAGCGGTAGCGAAGCTGACAAGACAGCGCGCTGCCGCGAAGTTCTCAACATGCAGGTCAGCGGACTGGCAACGCGTCTGAAGCATCTGGGCAAGTGCCGCAGCGTCATCGGCGTTAGCGGCGGTCTCGATTCGGCACTCGCGCTGATAGTGGCCTGCGAAACCTACGACCGTCTCGGATGGCCGCGCGAACTCATACTGGCCGTTTCGATGCCCGGCTTCGGCACCTCGGAACGCACTCACGGCAACGCCCTCGAACTCCCTGCGAAGATGGGTGTCGAGAGCCGCGAGATAAGCATCGTACCAGCCTGCACACAACATTTCAAGGACATAGCCCAGGACCCTTCGGTCCACGACCTCACATACGAAAACGCCCAGGCACGCGAACGTACCCAGATTCTGATGGACCTCGCAGGCAAGGAGGGCGGCATAGTGATAGGCACCGGCGATCTTTCGGAACTGGCCCTCGGCTGGTGCACCTACAACGGTGACCATATGTCCATGTACGGAGTCAACGCCGATGTACCCAAAACCCTCATCCGCGAAATCGTCGGCCGCTACGCCGCAGCGCACGGCCTTGACGTTCTGAAGGACATTGTGGATACGCCCATCTCACCCGAACTGGTGCCGGGCGTGCAGCCCACCGAAGACATCGTTGGCCCGTACGAGCTGCACGACTTCTTCCTTTACCACTTCTTCAGCGGCAAGGCTCCAGAAAAGATACTTCTGCTCGCAGAGAACGCCTTCGCCGGCTCATACAGCCACGAAGAGCTCTACAAGTGGCTCAAGGTATTCGTAAAGAGATTCTTCGCTTCGCAGTTCAAGCGCTCCTGTATGCCCGACGGCCCGAAGATAGGCTCCGTGGCACTCTCCCCTCGCGGAGACTGGAGAATGAGCAGCGATACAAGCGCCGAGCTCTGGCTCAACGCTTTCTGAAAATCAGATCCATATCAGCCTTGATCGCATCCCCGGCCTGAGCGTCGGGGATGAATTTCCATGTCCCGACCCCGGCACAGTGTTCCGGTTCCAGAACAGGATGGCGAGTGATGAACTCGCCCATCAGGTCGCGGATTTCGGGAAAGGACCCATCCATACGCTCGGGCAGTTCCTCGCGCATCAGATGACAACCCTTCAGGATGAGGTCGCCGCCGCCTGAAGCGCGATAAGAGGTCATCGCAACGGTGTAGAGGCTGTCAGCCTCGAAAGCCGAGCCGTCAGCAAGCGAGAGCACCTCGATGCGGGTGCCGTAATGGCCGTTGATATCGACCGTATAGTTCAGTCCTCCGGCGGAATCGAAGTTGTAAGTGGGGCTGAGAAGACGCCAGCGTCCGCTGTCCTGATTGCACTCCATACGCAGGACGTGGCTGCCGTCGAACTTTATCAGCCAGTTGTCGTAGGAGTATTCCAGATAGTCCACGATCTCGCGGCCGTAAAGGCGCATCGTGACCAGCGTATTTTCAAAGGGATAGAGAGTGAACAGGTCGCTGAACTTCATCTCTCCCCTTTCGATGATGCCGTTGTAGGTCAAGGGTGCGGCGAAGGATATCTTCGCACCGGTAGCGTCGAGCTGCACCTTGTGAATGAAATCGGTATAGAAGCACTGCCCCGCTATCGCGTCACGGGTGCGTATGGTTTCGGATACAAGGCCGATGGGTCTGAGCGTCCAGGCCCGCACAGCTTCGAAATCAGCCGCGAACGCGGCATCCATCGCAGCGTCGGCCTTTGCCGCATCGATGCGTATGATTTCGGCGTTGCTGTGGTGTTCTGTGCGTACTCCGCCACTGTACACGGCGCTGAGAGTCGCGTGGCCCAGGCGCGAAGCCTTCGAGCCGGCGTCAAGCAGGCAGACCGAATCGCGGTTCTCGACATAAGGCCTGTGGTCGTGGGCGCAGATGATCACATCCACTCCGTGAAGCGAATTGAGAAGGTCCATGCCCTGGTTTTCAAGTTCACCGCCGTCTCCCCTGCCGGTTCCGCTATGAGCCACAACAACTACGGCATCCGGCTTTTCCTTCTCGATGGCGCCGTTCAAACGCCGCTGTGCAAAGCCTTCGAGCGAACGGAAATCCATTCCGGCCCACTTCTCTTCCGGAAGCCAGGCCTTGATATTGGCATTGGTAAAACCCATCACCAGCACCTTCAGACCGGCCTTGCGGTAAACGGCGTAATCCTGGAAATAAGACTTTCCACCGGGCTTCACGGCATTTGCGGCAAGGAAAGGGATGCCGTACCGGCCGAGGTCCTTCCCGACGCGGCCATACACCGCCGGGCCGGTCTCGACATCGTGGTTGCCAACTATCACAGCATCGTAGCCCACATAATCAGCAAGCCTTGCATACAGATGCCTCCCCTGCGTATTTTCGTAATTGCTGTAGAAGGCGGCATTGTCGCCCTGAAGGCAGTCGCCAGCGTCAAGCAGGAGCACATTGTCTTCGCCATTAAGGGCACGCAGGCTGTCGGCATAACACTTGACGCCCATCAGACTGGTGCGAGGTGCGAGGTCGGTATAGTTCCGGGGGAACCAGGCTCCGTGCACATCACCGGTACTGAGGATATGGAGGGTATGCGTGCCGTCAGATGGAGAGCCGGCACTGCACGCTGCCAGAACGAAAACGAACGGCAGAAGAATGGGAAAACGTTTTGAAAGCATCAGAGAATATTACTTCGCAAAATTCACGAAAAGGCTTACCACTTGCTGAGAGCCGATGAAACCGACTTCGGAGCCGGCGTGGAACCTCAGATTGACAAGAAGGTTGAAGGGACCGGAAGAAAGAAGGCTGTATTGCACTTCCGTAAGACTGTAAAGGCCTCCGCGGTACATTGCCGAACCGCGGTAAAGCATTGAGCCGTACTTGTTGCCGGCAGTATCGATAAGATTGTAGAACGGAAGCAGGTCGTTTCCGCAGGCGAGGGTCTGCCTGATGCCGAAATGACCGGCCTTGATCCCGGCCTTGAATTCGGGCGCGAGCAGAAGTTTGGTGAACGGGCGCTCCATAACGGGCGTTCCGCTGTACTCGTGGTCGCGGATGCGGTCACGCTGATAACTGCCTATCACTCCGGCCTGCAGGTAGATATTGTCGATAAAGCCAAGGTCGCGGAATTCGTAGCGGACATAGGGTTCGAGCAGATGGTTGTCCACCACTCCGGGGGCCTCGACGCTGCCGGCATAGTGGTAGAAACTGCCGCACCAGCCGAGCGTGAAGGCATCGGTCAGAGCCCATGTGCCGGCACTGAGGATGTTGAATCGTTCCTTACGGGTCTGTCCCTTCATGCCCATCCAGTCAAGGGCGAGTTCGGTGCTGAAGTGTTCCGCATTCCAGGAAACCATCATACCGTCGCAGTACGTATCGGTCTCGGCGGTGATGTCCGAAATCATAGCTTCGCTGTAGCTGCCTTTCAGGAGCGCGCGGGGATAAACGCCCGCAACTCCGCTGAAAAGCCCGTGCTCTGCCTTGAGCGAACCTGAATAATAGACGAGAGCCTCATCGAAAGTGTCTTTCACCGTGAAAGGGTTGTCGCCCATATTATGGAGAACCGCGCACCCGAGCACGAGTTTGTGCGTAGCGGCCCCGTCCGTTCTCGTAAGCGAGAGCTGAGGCTCGGCAACGACATAGTGAATTGTCTGAGAGCGGTTGAACGCATTGTCGCTCGGAGCAAACTCGTGATTGTCAAAAAGATATGTGACGGGAGAAGAGAATGACAACTGCGACTTCGCTTCGTCATCCGCTGCAAATGCAGGCGCACAGAGCGAAAGCGCAGCAAGGAATATGAGGACTCTTTTCATAGGTACTTCAAGAATATTCGCGCAAATATAATTATTTTGCGGGCTATATTGTAACGCTGCATGGCATTCTCTCATTCGTTCTTCCTTCCCTTGGCTTCCCACTGAGTGTGGGCTGCATTCAGTGGGTATCATGGCCTCTACGCACAAATGATTGGTGACAATTCCCCCCAAAATGGCCTGAATGGACGTACCCTGTATTTTGTCCTGCAGGTTACGTCCATCAGATTTGCAGGAATGTGCCAATGGCATATGTATATTGCCGATTTTCGGAAAATCGTTGGACGTACCCTGCTGTCTAAAATACAGGGTACGTCCAAAAACTCCGTATGTGCCTCGCAGACGCTTGTCCCCCTGCCCAGAAAATCCGCATGTACCTCGCAGACGCTTGCACTTCTGACAAAAAGCAAAATTATGAGGTTTATTTGCCCGGTTTATCCCTGAATAGCATTGACGCGAGGCTGAAACTGTATCTGTTCACGCTGCGGGATGTCGGCTGGGACGTCGAAGCGCGGTCTCAGGCTCACCCATGCAGTGCAATGGCGTGTTTGCTGGTTGTGCAACATTGCATGAGCGAAAAAGAGGATGGCTGATTTCTCAACCATCCCCAAACACACAAATATTATGAATAATTCGATACAATAACACATATTCATTATTATGTAAGGATTATTCAAATATTAATTGGCCTAATGATTGGAAAAAGAATAATATCCAGAGACATAGAGTGCCATTGCCTGGCCAACACTTATATTATATACTCCCGGCGTGACATGATTTCAATCCGTTGCAGTTCACCCCGAATGAATAAATTTGCCTACTACGGTGGAATTTGATAATTTTGCCAGCCGGAATCATTGATTCAGAATATGATAAAATTAACTACGGAAGTGAGCGTGCCGGAGTGCGGCATCAGCGTAAAGGTCGGGGACAGGATCCTTCTGCTCGGGAGCTGCTTTTCGGACGAAATCGGCCGCCGTATGCAGGATGGCGGGTTCGGCGTCTGCCGCAATCCTTTCGGGACTCTCTACAATCCTCTGTCAGTTCTTTCTGCTTTGAGGCGTCTTGCCGGCGGCAAACCGTTCGGAGAGGATGACTGCGTGAGGATGGGCGCCGGCGCCAATCTGGTCTGCTCGTTCGAGCATCACACTTCCTTTGCCAGGAAAGATGCTGCCGAATTCCTCGAAAACGCGAATGCAGAGTTCGCTCAGGCCGTGGCCTTCTGGAAAAACTGCAACAAGGTGATCATCACTCTCGGCACAGCCTGCGTGTGGGAAAGGGAGACTGCTCCAAGAGAGTGGCGCGCCGTTTCAAATTGCCTCAAGCGCCCGGCCGCCGAATTCCGCCACCGTATGCTCGGCATCGATGAGTGCGCCGCTGCGATTGAGGCCATAATCGCCGAATGCGGGCAGAGGGATATCATTTTTACCGTATCGCCCATACGCCACCCCGGCGAGAACGGAGCGCACGGCAACCAGCTCAGCAAGGCAACCCTACTGCTTGCACTGGACAAGGTGCTTGCAAGGCACCGGGAACACTGCGCATATTTCCCCGCCTATGAAATCCTTCTGGACGAGCTGCGCGACTACCGTTTCTATGCCGAAGACCTGCTGCACCCGTCTTCCACTGCGGAGGACATCATCTGGGAACGTTTCATAGCCGCTTTCGACCGGGCAGAGGCCGAACTCATCGCAGAAAACGAAAAAGCGGCACGCCGTCTGGCGCACCGCCCTATACATTAAGAACGACAACATCCTTTTAGTGCAGTTACCAATGCTCTTTTTTCGGTTTTAGCGCAGTCTGTTGAAATGATTCCATATATTTGCCAGACAATATAGATTGGTATTTTAGATATTTTGTTTACCTTTGTGCAAGAAAAGTCCTACTCCTATGCGAAGGCTCTAGTTCCACTTGAGCGGTTTATGTAGCATAAGCGGGGCTTTTTCTATTTTACAAACTCACTGGCAAGGAACGACCAATGACGGTACGGATGTTTCCAGTAGTCCACCGGCCCCTCTGCCGGAGTGTCACAGTATATCTGGAAATTCTCATAGCCTTTCAATGCACGGATGTGGCCGAGTATGTGGAAGAACAGTTTCTCCTTGGCAATAGTTCTCTTTCCGCGTTCCGTCCGCCCTTCAGGGATTTCTTCGTTATGCTTGTTGAGCATAAATGCCATTGAGCCGAGGATGACATCCATACACTGCTGGATTGAATGTTTTCCGGATACGATTTCAGCTATATCGTCCATTCTGATTTTGATGCCGGCTTTTCTGAATTGCCAGAATTTCTGAAGAGAAAGGATGTGGGATTTGAAGGCATCGCGCTGCTCCAGGGGGTAAGGGATTTCATCGAAATAGATTCTCAGGAACACCTTATCGCCGTCTTCCTTGTCACGATGGCATAGGCCGAAGGCATTCTTCACAAACTGATAGTAGAGCAGTGAGTATCGGTTGTCAATCTTATCTCTGGAAAGATCCGAAGGACTCTTCTCGGAGTCACGGAACATTATGCGGACTTTCACCTTGCCCTGCTCAATGAATGTGAAGAACAAGTCAATCATCTCCATATACTTCTGGAGATAGTTCCCGGTCACTTTCACCCACTTTATCTCGTTCTTCAGGTTCAGTTCGGCCTTCTTCTCTTCAAGCGCTGCCTTCACCTCTTCGAAATGAGAGCTTTTCACCAGGGCCCCGCCGAAGAAGTCCGAATAGTATTTCCCTCTACCAAGCGACTCGTCGCAATAAATGATGTATTCCATAGCACAGTTTATTTTCATAGCAAATGTACTCATAATTTTTCGAACCATGGACAAACCGGGAGCGCCACGTGGGTGCTGAAAGTATCACCAAATTACATTTTGAGAAAGGCGGAGTGTTGTGAAAAACCGCTGCACTTGTCTACAATATGGAAATTCAGTATTTTTGTCAGAAGTATACGTCAAGACGATATGATAATCACGACTACAAAAAAAGCGGCACGCCGTCTGGCGCACCGCCCTATTCATTAAGCAAACTTTATTACGGACGGAAATTCTTGAGTCTGGCTGCAAGCGAGCCGTCCATTGCCATCTTCATCATCTTCTGCGAGCCCTCAAACTGTTTGATGAGCTTGTTCACCTCCGCCATAGACGTGCCGGAACCTTTGGCTATGCGCTGACGGCGCGAGCCGTTGAGACACTCCGGATGCTCCCTTTCGTAGGGAGTCATGGAGTGGATTATTGCCTCGGTGCTCTTGAATGCCTTGTCGTTGTCAATATCCACGTCGCGTATGGCTTTGTCCATTCCCGGTATCATTCCGGCGAGATCTTTTATGTCGCCCATCTTGCGGACCTGCTGAATCTGATCGTAATAGTCATTGAACGTGAACTTGCCTTTGGCAATCTTCTTCTTGAGTTCACGTGATGCCTTTTCGTCATACTGCTCCTGAGCCTTTTCGACGAGCGAAACCACATCACCCATACCGAGGATGCGGTCGGCGACGCGGCTCGGATGAAAGACATCGAGCGCCTCCATCTTCTCGCCGGTTCCGACGAACTTGACCGGTTTGCCGGTCACATAACGGATCGTGAGGGCTGCACCACCGCGTGTGTCACCGTCCATCTTCGAGAGGACGACTCCGTCGTAGTCGATGGCTTCGTTGAATGCCTTGGCGCTGAGCACGGCGTCCTGACCTGTCATCGCATCAACGACGAACAGAGTCTCGGAAGGCTTGCAGAGAGCGTGCATGGCGCGTATCTCGGCCATCAGTTCGGCATCGACCGCAAGACGGCCTGCCGTATCGACAATCACCACATTGAAGCCCTGGGACTTGCCTTCGGCTATTGCCGCAGCGGCCACCTTGAGAGGGTCTGATTCGCCGTCAACAGCGAATACGGGAACGTCTATCTGCGCCCCCAGGGTCCTCAACTGCTCTATGGCAGCGGGACGGAAGGTATCGCAGGCAGCGAGCATCACCCTTGTTCCCTTCTTCTTGAGGGAGAGGGCGAACTTGGCGCAGAACGTTGTCTTTCCGGAACCGTTGAGACCGGCGACCATCACGACCGCGGGGCTGCCCTTCAGGTTCACGCCAGAGGCATCCGAACCCATCAGAGCGGTCATTTCGTCGTGGACTATCTTCACGAGCATCTGCTGGGGCTTGACGGCCGTAAGCACGCCTGTGCCTATGGCTTTGGTCTTGACCGTATCGCAGAACTCCTTGGCAACCTTATATGATACGTCTGCATCGAGGAGGGCACGGCGGACCTCCTTGAGCGTTTCGGCAATGTTGATCTCGGTTATTTTTCCTTCGCCCTTCAGAATCTTGAATGAGCGTTCGAGTTTTTCGGACAGATTTTCGAACATAAGCAGATTAATTCCGCCGCAAAAATAATACTTATCGTTTATGAAAAAAAATCTATTCGGGATTCTGCGCAGACATGCAGAATTCATCGTCAGTCTCAAAAAAACTTCTTTTCTCCCTGTCACGGGCATCAGGACAACAAGGGCGATACTAGGCTGGATACGCTCGAAAAACTTTCTCATAGACAGAATGTCGCTCCGCGACGTGGCGGATATGCTGGGGATACAGCCATCGCAACTTTCACGTTTCTTCCGCCAGCAGTTCGGAATGACCTTCTGGGAATACCGCAAGAGGATGCGGATAAAAGAAGCCGAAAGGCTCATGAAACGCTACCCTCTGCAGAGCACCACGCTGATAGCCAGGAGCGTCGGCATAGACGACCGGGGCAATTTCAGGCGCGACTTCATTGCCGTCGAAGGGATCAGCCCCACCCTGTGGCGGCAGCGGAACATCAAGCGCAGACATTACAGAAGGGCTGTGGCCAGAGCCGAATCTTCGCTGCGCAAGAATTGGAAATTCACATATAATTCGCTACATTTGTCGGCTGCAAACGAAAATATAAACATTCACGATATGGCAACTAACGAAAAAACAAAGCAGGAGCTCCGTCAGGAGAATCTCGCCGAGAGCATCTCTTCTACCGAGAAGTTCTATCAGGAGAACAAAAAGACCATCTGGACAGTCGTAGCGGCTGTCATCGTAGTGGTTCTCGCAGTTCTCGCCTACATCAAGTTCATCTATCAGCCCGCATGCAACGAGGCCATGGAAGCTACCTTCCCCGCCGAACAGGCTTTCCAGAACGGTGAGTTCCAGCTCGCTCTCGAAGGCGACGCAGCCACCCTCGGCTTTGCCGAAATCTGCGACACCTATGGTGCAAAGGCTGGAAAGGCCGTTTACTTCTATGCCGCAGTCTGCGCATACGAGAACGGAGCTTTCGAAGACGCTCTCTCTTATATCAACAAGTACAAGGGCAGCGACAAGATCATGGCCGCCCGTGCAATCGCCTTCAAGGGTGACTGCCTCGCAAGCCTCGAGCAGAACGCCAAGGCAGCAGCCTGCTTCACCAAGGCAGCCGCCAAGGCCGACAACATCTTCGCAGCCGGCTACCTCTTCAAGGCAGGCATCGCTTACGAGGCTCTCGGTCAGAACAACAAGGCACTCAAGGCATACGAGACCATCAAGGATAAGTATGCACAGAGCATCGAAGCTTACGATATCGACAAATACATTGAGAGGGTAAAATAATGGGAAGAGCATTTGAATTCCGAAAGGAAAGAAAGATGAAAAGGTGGGGTCACATGGCCCGTACCTTCACCAAACTCGGGAAGGAAATCACCATCGCCGTCAAGAACGGAGGTCCCGATGTAACAGGCAACCCCCGTCTCCGTGCCCTTATGGCAGAAGCCCGCACAGAGCAGATGCCCAAGGAGAACATCGAGCGCGCCATCAAGAAGGCCACCGAGAGCAAGCAGGGTGACTTCAAGGAACTCGTTTACGAAGGATACGGTCCTTTCGGTATCGCCATCCTCGTAGAGGCGGCAACTGACAACAACACCCGTACCGTTGCCAACGTACGCAGCTACTTCACCAAGTGTGGCGGTACACTCGGCACCAGCGGCTCCGTTGCCTTCATGTTCGACCACAAG
>JAGHTP010000084.1 GCA_018065265.1 Candidatus Cryptobacteroides aphodequi
GCCCGTTTAACTTAAAGTATTGTGCGGCAGGCAGTGATGCCATGTCCGCTCTTGCCAACAAAGATAGTATGGGGTCTTGATTTTTATCCAACCGGCCTAAAAACGCTGGTTTTTATCTATATTTGCTCCGTTATGAGAAAATCAAACGCAAAGATTCTTCACGACCTTCTGTCTGGATCGGGTCTCAAAGTCAGCACAGCCGAGTCCTGCACCGCAGGCAGGATTGCACACCTTATTACCCTTGTAAGCGGCTCATCAGAATACTATTCCGGTGGCGCAGTTACCTATTCCCCTACTTTAAAACACAAACTCTTGGGAGTTGAATTTCAATCAATTGAGGAATTTGGTATTGTCAGTCCGGAGGTTGCATCCGCAATGGCTGAAGGCGTTTTGAAACTCACCGGTTCCGACTACAGTGTTGCCACTACTGGATGGGCCGACAAGACTGGAGATGAGCACGAAGCCGCAGGTACCGTATGGATTGCTGTCAGCGGTCCGCAGGGAACCCGCACCAGGCGTTTCGAATCACACGCCTGCCGCAAACGCAACATCTGCCGTTTTGCAGATGAAGCCCTGTCTTTCCTTTGTGAATATATTGCCGGGAATCTATAGCAGACTTCCCCACTCGTCCGTCTTGTAATCGAGTTCGCGCTTACTCTCGAGATAATCGCGCGTAAGCTCCATTACATCGTCCTGAGGGCCGGGATTGGACAGAATCCTTTCTATGTCCTTCATATGGGCCTCTATGGCCTCTATTTCGCCCTCCAGCCGCTTTATCTGCTGCTCGCGCCGCCGCTGTTCGCGCGACTGCTCACGGCTCTGCTGCCAGTTTTTTGACTTGTCCGCCGCCTGGGTGAGGGCGCTGCCCTGAGTATTAGCCGCTTTCGCAGCGGAACTCGGGTTCGTGGCGGACACTGGGGCCGATGACCCTATCCTGTCGAGTTCGTGTATGGTTTCAAGGTTCCTTGCTTCCAGGTACTCCCCTATGGTTTCGAGGTGCTCGTGGACTTCGCCGTCCTTGAATTCGTAGAACTTGTCGACCAGGCCGTCGAGGAAATCGCGGTCGTGCGATACAATCACCAATGTGCCGTCAAAGGCCTTCAGAGCCTGTTTGAGTATGTCCTTGGACTTGATGTCCATATGGTTTGTAGGCTCATCGAGGGCAAGCAGGTTATGGCTCTGAAGCATCAGCTTGGCAAGGGCAAGACGTGCCCTTTCGCCGCCGCTGAGCACGCTCACGCGCTTGTCGATATCCTCGCCGCGGAAAAGGAACTGGGCCAGTATGTCGCGCAGTCGGGTGCGGATGTCACCTACCGCTATGCGGTCAAGAGTGCTGAAGACGGTCTCGTTCTTGTCAAGGACATCTTCCTGGTTCTGGGCGAAGTATCCGATAGTGACATTGTGGCCTATGCGCGACTCCCCTTCGAGAGGGTCAAGTTCACCCATGATGACGCGCATCAGAGTGGTCTTTCCCTCGCCGTTACGGCCAAGCAGGGAAACTTTTTCGCCACGCTTGATCTCGATATCAGCGCCCGAGAACACCACTTTCTGCGGATATCCCACCTTAAGCGACGACGCCTTGTACACAACATCTCCCGAACGCGGTGCGGGCGGGAAATGCACGGTGAGCGTAGCGTTGTCGGTCTCGTCTATTTCGAGCCTGTCGAGCTTTTCAAGTGCCTTTATGCGGCTCTGTACCTGGTTCGATTTGGTAGGTTTGTATCGGAAGCGCGCGATGAAGTCCTCCGTCTTCTCAATCATCCTCTGCTGGCTCTCATAAGCCGCGGTCTGCTGAGCCATACGCTCGGCGCGGAGCACCAGATACTGCGAATACGGCACCTTGTAGTCGTTTATGCGGCCGAGAACTATCTCTATGGTGCGGTTCGTGACGGTATCGAGGAACTTGCGGTCGTGCGAAACGAGCAGAAGCGAGCCTATGCGGGCCGCCAGGTACTGCCCAAGCCAGCCGATGGACTCTATGTCCAGATGGTTCGTAGGCTCGTCCAGCATAAGCAGCTGGGGCCTTTTGAGAAGGATCTTGGCGAGCTCAATGCGCATGTTCCAGCCCTGCGAGAAGGTTTCCGTAAGGCGTCCGAGCTCGTTTTCGCGGAAACCGAGGCCTACAAGGGTCTTGCGGGCCTGCACTTCGGGCGGTTCGCTGTGCGAGGCATTCAGGGTGTCGTTAAGGTCGCTCAGCTCGGTTACAAGCGAGAGATAATCCTCCGACTCGTAGTCGCTGCGCTCGCCGAGTTCGCGGGTGATATCATCTATCCTCGCGGCGATGGCATTCTCCTCGTCGAAGGCGCTCAGCGTCTCTTCGAGCACGGAACGGCCCTTGTGATGCTCCATTATCTGGGGCAGATAGCCAATGGTAATGTGGCTGGGCTTGTCGATATGCCCCGAAGTGGGCTTCTGAAGCTCCATTATGAGCTTCATTATGGTCGATTTGCCGGCTCCGTTCTTGCCGACAAGACCGATTCGGTCATTCTCGCTTATGTGGAAGTTTATCTTGTCCAGAAGGACAAAACTGCCATAAGCGAGAGTAACGTCATCGATCAATATCATTCTTTACTGAAGTGATGAGAGTGATTCTTCAAGTGCGGCGATACGCTCGAGCGCATCGGCCTCCTTCTTGCGTTCCATAGCCACTACAGCCTCGGGAGCGTGGGCTACGAAGTTCTCGTTGGAGAGCTTGCGCCTTACGCTTTCGAGGAAGCCTTTCTGGTGGTCGAGTTCGGCAAGAAGCTTCTCCTTCTGCTCCTCGGAATCGACAAGACCCTCAAGCGGCACGAAGAGCTTCAGAGCGCCTACAACCAGCGACACACCGCTTCCCTGCGCGCTTTCGCGGCTGATGCAGCTGATGTTGGCAAGCTTGCGGACAACAGGCTCGAATTCGGCGTCGAATTCGCCATCGACAAAGAGTTTGAGCGCCTCCTTGGGCGAAATCTGCTTCGAAGCACGCATTCCGCGCACTGCGACAACAACTTCCTGCGCCTGTGCGAACTTCTCGAGCAGTGCTGCGTCGAAACCGTTCGAGACGGGCGTAGACTCATACATAATGGTTGCACCCTCGGGACGTTCGGCCATATTCTGCCAGAGTTCCTCCGTGATGAAAGGCATAATGGGATGTATGAGTTTGAGGAGCTTCTCGAAGAACTCCATTGTAGCGTCGTATGTCTTGCGGTCAACAGGGCTGCCGAAGGCGGGCTTGACAATCTCGAGATACCAGGCGCAGTACGAATCCCAGAAGAGCTTGTAGATTGCCATCAGGGCATCGGAGATGCGGAACTTCGAGTAATGGTCCTCGACGGTCTCCACAGTCGAATTGAGCAGCGAAGAGAACCACTTGACCGCGGTTTCGCATTCCTTGCTCTGAGCAAGGCTGTCGTCCACTGTCCAGCCCTTTACAAGGCGGTACGAGTTCCAAATCTTTCCGCAGAAGTTGCGTCCCTGCTCGATCTGGCTTTCATCGTAGAGGATGTCGTTGCCGGCGCTAGAGCACAGCAGCATACCGAGACGTACGGCATCGGCGCCGTATTTGTCGATGAGGTCGAGCGGGTTGGGGCTGTTGCCCAGGGTCTTGCTCATCTTGCGGCCTATCTTGTCGCGTACGATTCCGGTGAAATATACATTGCGGAAAGGCACCTCGTCGAGGAACTCACCTCCCGCCATAATCATACGCGCCACCCAGAAGAAGATGATATCCGGGCCGGTCACGAGGTCATTCGTGGGATAGTAGTAAGCCAGGTCGGCGTTCTTGCCGCGCTCGGCGTGTCCCGGATACTTCGGGTCGAAGACGCTGACAGGCCAGAGCCAGCTGCTGAACCAGGTATCGAGCACGTCCTCGTCCTGCCTGAGGTCGGCGGCGGTGAGGGTTGGATCGATCTTGCGTGCAGCGGCAAGAGCCAGTTCGGGAGTCTCCTCACAACTATCTGTCCGTCAGGCAGATAATAAGCGGGGATACGCTGACCCCACCAGAGCTGGCGGCTGATGCACCAGTCGTGGGCGTTCTCCATCCAGTGACGGTATGTGTTGCGGTATTTGTCGGGAATGAACTTGATGCGGCCGGACTCGACGGCATCGAGAGCCTTGGCGGCCAGCTCGTCCATCTTGAGGAACCACTGGGCGCTGAGTTTGGGCTCGATGACGGCGTTCGTGCGCTCCGAATAGCCGATAGGCGATGTGTACTCCTCCACCTTCTCGAGACCTCCGGCTTCTTCTAGAAGCTTGCATATCTTCTCCCTGGCGACGAACCTGTCCTCGCCGACCAGAATCTGGGCCTTCTCGTTCAGACGGCCGTGGTCGTCGATGATGTCGAGAACGGGCAGATTGTGCCTCAGACATATCTCGTAGTCGTGGGCGTCGTGGGCGGGCCTCACCTTGACACAGCCCGTACCGAAGACCATCTGAACGTAGTAGTGCACGAAAAACGGA
>JAGHTP010000112.1 GCA_018065265.1 Candidatus Cryptobacteroides aphodequi
CACCACTCCCCTGCGCAGCACGAACTGGCGGTTCGCCTCTGGGTCGCCATCAACTACGGCAGCAAAGCCATTGTCGCGTCGGATAAGCGAAATCCTTTGAAGAACAGCCTCTATGGCATCATCGCGCCCGCAGCGGCGCAGCACATCGAACAGATAATCCGACATCGTATTGCAGAGGAACTCCCCGCAATAACGCCGGCACGGCGAATCCTCCAGCGCAAAGAACTCATCCAGAATACGCGAACAATCCCCCGCCATAAGCACCGCCTTTTCGTGAATTGCGGCAAGCGGGCCGGCAAGCGCCTCGTCACGCCTTGAGCGCAGAGAACTCTTGACTATCGCGCAGAAAAAGCGCATCTCGTAGTCGCGGTCGGCGGCCAGAGCGGTCTGCACGAAACGCAGCGGCATAGCGTCGCCGTCAACAATTGCCGACGAGTCGAAATGCGGCGTAATGAGCCTCACATTCGACTTCACGCACCTGTAGAACTCCGCCTTGGTGAAGGTAGAGGGCGTGAGGTCGAGGCTCGAAGGAACGAAAATCCACATACGGAGGCTGAAATCGCCCTCGCTCTTCTGCCCGGCCACAAAGCCAAGCTTGAATTCGACCGAATAACGGTCGTGGACTTCCGTTTTTATCTCAATCATAACAGGCCGGGAGTGATACCCATCCACTTGAGGACTGTCTCACCCCAAATAAGGATGAGCAGCCACGAAATAGTCATCATCGTGATGCCGTACTTGAAGGCATCGGTCTGGCTGTACTGGTTGGTATTGTAGAGCAGCGCAGCAGGCTTGCTGTTGAACGGCAGCACGTACACGTGCTCGATAAGCATAGCGACGGGCAGCGCGATACTCATCGGCGGGAAGCCGAAACGCGTCTCAACACCCAGCGCGATGGGCACGAACACCATTGTGCGTATAGTCTTGCTCTGGAACACCAGGCCCGAGTACATCATAAGGAAGGTAAGAATCACGTACAGCAGCCAGAACGGCGTGCCGTTGGAGATACCGAGCGCATCGAAGCCGGCATTGACCATCGTGTTCGGCAGATCAGTGGCATTGAGGCCGCTTCCGAGCGTATAGGCACCGGCACTGAAGAGCATCAGGTGCCAGGGGATGTCGACGTCGTTCCACTTCACCACGCCCACTCCGGGCAGCAGGGCCAGAACGGCGCCAATCAGAGCCACGATCGTCTCATCGATATTATGGAACGTACCCTTGGTAATCCAAAGCACCAGCACGATCACGAAGATGCCGACAGCCTTCCATTCGGCCAGAGTCATCTTGCCCATAGCCTTGAGTTCGTCGCGCAGACGGTCGAGTCCGCCCTCGATCTGCGGCACCTGCTCCTCCTTCTTCATCGGGAAGAAGACGTACATTCCAAGCAGCAAGCCTACAATGAGGATGATCACACTCATCGGGCCGACGCTCACCAGCCACTGTGAATAGCCGAAGTTGCAGCTTCCAAGATAGCCCATAATGAGCGAGATGGCAAGCAGGTGGGCTCCGGAGCCAGTGTAGAACGCATTGGCGCCGATGTTCACCTGGAAGAGGTTCTGAATCACCAGGTTGCGGCCGAAGTTGTTGCGATTGCCGTCCGACGCACCGTAAATGGCGCAGACAACCATAAAGATAGGCAGCATAATCGTCGCCTTTACGGTTGTGGCGGAGATAAAGGCCGAGAGCACGAGGTTGATTACCAGGAAGCTCCACAGCACTCCTTTGGCACTCTTTCCGAACTTGATGACGAACGCGAGGGCGAGTCTCTTGGCGAACTGGGTTTTCACGAGCATACTTGCAAGCACGAAACTGAGTATGTTCAGCCACATAACCGGGTGTCCGAGCTGTGCGAGCGCATCTTTCTGCGTAGTCACGTTAAAGAGCACTATCGCAAGGATGACCAGCAGCGAAGTCAGATAGTTGGGGATGGCTTCCGTCATCCAGAGTATCAGGCTCGCGGCGAAAATGGCCAGCATTGCGTAGCAGGCGCGGATGAAGCCCTCGGGGCCCAGAACAGCAAGGCGTTTGGCAGCCGAAGCGGCCAGTCCGTCGGGGTTGAAGTTGTCGATGAAGCCGATGTGGCTGAACCAGCATATCCACACGAATACGATGATCGCCAGCGGTCCGCCGAGCCTGGACATCCAGGTCTCGAACTTGGACTTGCTCATCTTGGGCAGCTTGTCCGCCCTGTAGTTGTTCATATCAAGCGGGTCGAATGCCATAAGCTATAGTTTGATTTTGTAGATTTTCGATTTAACATCACATCCCACCCAGGCATAGCCAGCCTCACGGTCGATAACAAGTGCTTCGGCCTGGGCGATAAGGGTGAGAGGAATTTCGTATGTGGCGAGCAGTTTGCCGTCCAGCGTGCTGTGATAGAACGCCGGAGCCTTGCTGTCGACTATCCACATTGTATTGTCAGTTGCATCATAACAGAGGTCCGAAAGGAACTTCTTAGTAAAAGTAATATCGAACGCTCCGCTTACCGTACCTGTTGTCTTGCAATATTTTACGATGCGTGTAGGCTGCGCCTGATTGGCAACATATATGGTGTCACCCTTACACATCATACCCTCGGGGCCCTTGCCGGAAACACCGCCGTCGGGAATTTCTATCTCAACGACCTTTGTCAGTTTGCCGTTCTTAAGGGTATAGAGAGCGCTTTCGGATTCTTCTTCGAGCCAGATGGTGGAGCCATCCCAGTCGATTCCCTCCCAGTCGTACTCGCCATCATCGTAAAGGACATTGCGAGTGGTACCGTCAAGATTGAGTTCATACACTTTTCCGCCGTCGGAAACTGCATAGAATCCGTCGTGGGCTGCGTTAAAACACATACTCGAAAGCTCTTTGACTTCCGTATCGAAAGTAGCTTCGGCAGTTTCAACCTTCACCACCTTGGGAGCCGAAGGGCCGTCGTCTTCGGGGCTCTTCGGGTCATATCCTGTTGCATTACAGCCGCAAGTCAATGCGGACATTGCGGCTGTAAGCACAGAAAGTTTAATGAATTGACTAATTATTTCCAATTCTTGTAGGGGTTTTTCATCAGCATTGAGTTGAAGTACTTGGGATCGCCTGTAACCTCCTCGCCAAGCCACTCAGGCTTGTCGAAAGGCTCGTTCTCGTCGGCAAGTTCCACCTCGGCTACGGTAAGACCGTCGTTGTCGCCGTAGAACTCATCGACCTCCCAGGTGTGAACACCGTCGGTGTTCTTTACCAGGTACCTTGTCTTGTCAATAACTCCGGGTTCAGCGAGCTCGAGCAGAGCCTTAACCTCTTCTACGGGAATTTCCTTCTCCCACTCGAAGCGTGCGGCGCCGCTGGCGTTGCCAATACCCTTGATGGTAATGTAACCCTTCTCACCTTTCACGCGGATGCGCACGGTGCGTTCGGGAACTGAGCAGAGATAACCCTGAGTGATGCGTGTGGCCTTGAATGCCTCATTCTTGAAGCAATCGCATTTGACCAAGAATTTCTTTTCGATTTCCTGTGCCATAGCCTACTCGTTTGCAAGGGGTTTGTCGGACATACCGATGACGCGCTTGATGGCCTGCAGGTAGTTGATGTTCTCAACGCCCTCGAGACCGCAGTCGGCGACTGTCTTCTTGATGTCTTCTATCTCTGTTGACTCGGAGTTGATGGTAACGACCTTTGCGCCGTTGATGAGCACATTGCCCACCTCGCAGATGGTATCGTTGACCATATAGCCGAAACGCTGTTTGTGCACGCGCACTGCAGCGAGGTCGGGATTGGCCTTTACCATTGCGATGAACTCGTCGTATGTATACTCGTCCTTTGTGAGGGCGGGCATCTCAACCATGAATGCGGGGAAAACTTCCTTCTCGAGCACTTCCCTGCTGACGGGGGACTCACCCTTCATAAGGGGATTCCACTGCTCAAAACCGTCAACGGTCTGGACATAAGTCTTGATGTCCATCTTACCGTTACGGATTTTGGTGTTGTTGATATCGTTCTTGCGTGAAATTATGTAGATCTCGTCGCTTTCGCGCTCCCATACCTTTTCAGGTACGGGAACAGAAAGACGGGCCATTCTCTTGTGTGCCTCGCAGAAGCACTGACCGAAGCTGCGGAATTCGAAGCGTGGCTTTGAGATTTCGCCAATTTTGAGTTCTGCCATGATTAGTTGACGGAATTGTCGATGTCCTTAACCTTTTCACCATTTGCGGCGCCGGGAGTCTCAGCCGCGTAAACCCACTCGCCTGTTCCATCGGGAACGCGGGAGAAATCATATTCGGTATCCTCGGGAAGGGTTGCATCCCATTCTACAGTAGCGCAACGCACGAATGCGTCGATCGAAGTACCGGAAGCATCGAAAATCTCAATCTTCACGTTCTTCTTTGCAGAAAGACCACCGGCGAATGTGTAGTTTGCATCGGGATTCTCAAGAGAGGTCTTGTTGCTGTAAAGAATGAGGTATGACTTGGCAGCAAGGACCTGATCGGCTACGCCTGTCCAAAGAGCGCCTTCCTCTTCGTTCTTGATGAATGTAACGCCTTCGAGATTGACGGCTTTGTCGGAAATGTTGTAGAGTTCAACGAACTTTGAATTTCCGCTGACTTCGTTGATTACGAGGTTGCCCTTGGCAGCAGCTACTGCATCACTGGGTTTTTCGGGTCCCTTGGGGGTTGTAGCATTGTCGTTGCAGGCTGCGCAAACTGCGAGAGCTGCGATAATAAAGAAATACTTTTTCATAATTTTTGATTGATTGATGAATTATTAATTGTTAAAAATCTATTTCTAAACGGAGTGATACCATATTCAGGTTGACGCCACCTTCGCCGGCCACCTTCCTGGGGTCGCGTGTCGGCTTGCCGTCGGTATCGAGGCCGCAGAAGAACTTGTTGCTCTTGCCCGAAGCGAACTGATCGTTGTCGGTGTACTGATAGTCGAGCATCATCTTCACGTGGTCGTTGATGTAGTAGTTTACACCAAGCGAGTAACCCATGGCGGAGCCTCCCATAAGGAGTTTGCCGGCCATTTCGTAACTTGCATCGTTCCAGTACTTCATATCGGCATTGAGGTCGACATGCTCAACACGTGCGCAGAGCTCGATGTCGCCCCAGTCCTGACCGCGCTGAACGCGTGTGAACTTGGCACCGTTACTGTCGTAGCGCTGACGGCCACCGAAGAGTAGCCATCCGGCCTGAGCATACCATCCGCCGAAGTTCTTGGTAAGACCTGTACCTGCATAGAGTTCCTTCTGGAGAGTGGTCTGGCTGCCGATGTAAGCGGCCTCATAGCGGAGACATTTCCAATAGCCGGCGAACTCAACTGTATAGAGGAGGTCGTGATGAACCTTGCCGAAATCGCCTGTGTCGATATATTTCTTGCGGTTGATGCTGTTGGTGTTACGGGTGCTGAAGCGGTCGTAGAGATAGGCCTCGCCATCGGTCTTGGGCTGGCGGTAAGAACCTGCGAGTCCGATATGCATACCCCAGTCGTTCTTGTTCCAGCCGGGCATAAAAACAATTTTCTCGGTGAATGAAAGACCTTCGTCGGCATCCACGTTGGTGAGTTTGTTGTTATCCTCTACGAATGTACGGGTCTCCAGGTTGTCGATAGACTGGAAGAACACACCAGAAGATGCCCACAACCAGTCCTTTGCATAGTTCACGTTAAGTCCGAGATGGCGGCTGGGGGCGAGTGCCTGGGTAACCATAGGACGCTCCATGAACTGGAGGTAGCGTGAAGAGTTGTTGCGCTGGATGCTGAAGAGCTCCTTGAAGTTACCGATCTGGATATGGGTGTTCTTGATACCGTCGTAGCGGATGATAGCGTCCTTGAGTTCGAATACGCCGTTCGCCATATCCATATCGACCTCACCATACCAGTCGGGAGTGATCTGAGCCTTGACGGCGAAACGTGCGCGGCGGATGCTTACACCGTTACCGATAGGATCAGCCCAGTCCTGCTGTCCGAAGAATACGGCACCGTCGGCCTGCACACGGTTGTCAAACCAGATCTTGTATCCGGAATCCTTACTGCGGAGAACAAGGATACCGTCCTGCGCCTCTGCAACGAGAGGGTCGGCGGTTACCTTGACGCCGTACTGATTATAGAGTTCTTCTTTTTCGCCCTGCTGTGCAAAAGCAGCAAAGCCGAAAGTGCATAATGCTGCAATCAATAGTGTCTTTTTCATAAGTAGCTATTAATTAGTAGTTGAGTAAAATAATATGAATTGTTAAAAAATTTTAAATTTTACGGGGATGTTCCAATCACAAATTTAATATCAAACTCAATACGATGTACCCCCTTTGTGCAAAAAAAGGCGATTTTGTTGAAAAAACCGCTTTTTTTTCCGAGACCGCACAAGCGGTCGCCGCATTTATTACTCCGGAATATAGGTAATGACCTTTATCCAGTCGCTCAGGTAGAAATCACCCAGCCAGGTGCTCTTGCCCATACCTCCCTGCGAGTCGCATATCATGAGTATGGTCTGAACCTTCTGGCCACCAGCGTCCTCGATAAGAGGTCCGAGGCAGATGCCTTCGAAATTGGCCAGCATCACCGAGAATCCAAGGTTGGTGTAGAATTCCGAAAGAAGGCTCTTCGAGAGGATGCCGCCCTTGTCGTTCACAGGATCGACGAGATAGAGTTTAACCCTGCAGGTTCCGTCGTAGTATCCGTCGGGAATCGACACTTCCCTCTCCATAACTATCAGACGGCCGTCGTTCAACGCGCAGATATCGGAGATGCCGTGCACATAGGAGATCGTGACAGGATCGGGCTTGAGAGGCATATCCATCTGATAGAGGTAACGCGCTTCGGGAGCCAGAGTACTGAGCTTGAAACTCTGAATGCGGAAAAGAGGCCTTTCCTGAATCAGCAGCCCGGTGTCTTCGTCGTAACGGCGGTCCTTGCTTATCGGGGCCTCGGTCGTGGTCCACAGAAGACCTGTCGAAGGACAGTAATCGAGCGACTCGAAACCGTTGTTGTTGAGCACCCTGCCCTTGCCCATATCGTAAGGGATCTTCAAGGCGCGGCCCGTAGGCATGCCTTCGTCATCGTATTCGAGAATCTTCTGGTCCTCGCCCGACACGAAGAACGTACCGGTCGAAGGGATGTAAGTTATGCCTTCGCAGTCGCGGCCCTTGACGTTGGTAGTACCCGCAGCCTTCACACAGGAAGTGGCACGCGCGGCATAACCGTCCGTACTGGTGCCGTAGAACTGCACGGTCAGATAATACATACCAGCGTTGCCCTTGCTGTCGTCGGTAATGGCGAAAAGGTAGTCATTGCCCTCCTTGCCCACATAAGTGATGCCGGAGAACTGGCCCTTGCCTCCCGTGGCATTGGATATATCGTGCTGGTTACGAAGCACATACGTAGGCAACTTAACGCCCGCATTGTCGGAATACTTCACAAGTGGCGTCTGCCATGCATTCGTCCCGTAATCCAATACCGACCCGTCCAGACGCGAGGTGTACAGGCTTCCGTACTTGTCGTACATAAGCAGGGCGTACGAATCGGACGAACCCGAGTACGGAGGAACCACGAAATCGAGGTCTCCGCCCGTCCAGGAAGTCTTGATATCCCAGCGGAAGGTGCTGTCAAGCACGCTTGTATTGTTCAGAGTTACATCGAACGAGAGCGAGAGGGGGAACGCCTTGTTCAGAGGGATGAGCTCGCCTCGGGTGAATTCCTTTCCCAGCCCGGCTTCAAGGCTCAGGCGGACATCGGTGCCTATATGATCGACACTGATGTCGGCAAAACCTTTGGCGTCGGCGAGCGCCGTACCGGTCATATACCCGGCAGATGCAAGATTCGATATGCCGTCGGCAATGCGCTGCTTCGAAAAGTCGAGTTCGATATTGCAAGGGTCGCTGCAGTAACCGCATCCTACCACGGCATATACCCTGCCGGCAGGAAGCTGCGCTCCGAAGGCATTGAACACTCCGGAGAAACCGTCATCAAACGTTTTGCGGAGCTGGAATGCGAGCGACGAGCCTTCGGAATCGAAGACATGAAGGTCGGAATCGTCCGGCCAGGGCGTATCACTGCGCCTCACAACAATCTCGCCCGGCATGAGGTCAGAGGGCACATCGCCCTTTTCTTTTCCTTGCGGATTATGATCAAGACAAGAAAAAGCCAAAGCCCCGCAACTGAGCAGGGCTATGGTTTTAAAGGATTTTTTCCAGTCGAATGACATCAACTATTACTTAAAGAGGCTGAAGATGCTGCCAAGAGTATTGATGGCAGTAGCAACCTCAGTTGTGGTAGTATTGATAGAGTTCACAGCGTCGGTAATTGCAGCGTTGGCTGTAGTGGCAGCAGTTGTAGCGGTAGCGGTCTGAGCCTGCTGCTGAGCTTCCTGCTGAGCCTGTGCGGTTGCGGCAGCTGCTGAAGCGGCGGTCTGAGCGGCGATCTGGGCGGCAGCGTTGGTAACGGTGCTGAGATCGATTCCTGCAAGAGAGGTAAGTCCGTTTACGACACCTGTCTGGTTATTGGTGTTGACAAGGTTGCTTGAACCGGTGATGAGGCCGCCTACGAAAGCGGTATTATCGTTCTTGATGCCGTCGATGTTGTTGAGGAGGGTGGCAAGGTTGATGATGTTGTTATGGTTCTTGAGGTCAACCTTTCCGTCGGCCTGATACTGGCCATAGAGACCCTTGAGTGCAGCACCTGCAGCAGCGCCCGATGCATTGGGATTGGGAGTTGTGGATGTGCCACCGAGGATACCGCAGGAAGCGGCGAGGATTGCAGCGGCTGCGGCTGCGATGATTACGTTGAGTTTCATATTGTTGTCAGTGATTAGATTGCAGTAAAGCGATGCGAATTTAGAGAAAAAACGATAAATATTCTACAGTTTGCTGTTGGAATCTATGAGGCGGTTGAGCCTTTCGACAGTAAGGCCGGTACGCAGGCCGTCCGGCTCGGTATGCAGGCAGTAATCGACGAGCCTGTCAACCGTGGATGTGGCAACGTGCATACGGGTGTCGGATGAAGCGTAGTAGATGAAGACGCGCCCGTCAGGGTCGGCAATCCAGCCGTTGGCGAAGCAAACGTTCATAACGTCGCCTATGTACTCTCCTCCGTCGGGGGCGATGAAGAAGCCCGAGGGCTGGGCGATCACGCGTGCAGGGTCGTCGAGCGCAGTCATATACATATAGAGCACGTAACGCAGTCCGCTGGCACAGCCCCTTACGCCGTGGGCGAGATGCAGCCAGCCGCGGTCGGTCTTGATGGGATGCGGGCCTTCACCGTTCTTCACCTCGGTAATGGTGTGATAGTGACGGGCGTTGATGATCTTTTCGTCGGTGATGACGGCGTTTTCCATCGAGTCAACCAGAGCCCAGCCTATTCCGCCGCCGCTTCCGGCATCGATGAAACCGTCCTGCGGACGTGTGTAGAGGGCGTATTTGCCATCCACGAACTCGGGGTGCAGGCAGACATTGCGCTGCTGGCTGCGGCTCTGCAGGTCGGGCAGGCGCTCCCAATTGATGAGGTCGTGTGTGCGTGCGATTCCGCAGGCAGCAGTGGCGGCAGAGAGGTCGCCTTCGGCGCTGTGGTCCTTACGCTCAACGCAGAAGAGGCCGTAGATCCAACCGTCCTCGTGGGCGGTGAGACGCATATCGTAAACATTAGTGGCAGGTTCACCCCATTCGGGCATTGTGATGGGACGGGGCCAGAAGCGGAAATTGTCCACTCCGTTCGGGCTTTCGGCAACGGCGAAGAAACTCTTGCGGTCGTCAGCCTCAACCCTTGCCACGAGTACGTAGCGGCCGTTCCACTTGATTGCTCCGCTGTTGAAGGCGGCGTGGATGCCGAAGCGCTCCATCAGATAGGGGTTAGTCTCGGGATTGAGGTCGTAGCGCCACTCCAGCGGAGCGTGCGCTCCGGTGAGGATGGGATTTTCCCAGCGCTCATACACGCCATTCACATATACAGGGATATTTTTCTTAGAAAGCAGGGCCTCGTGTCCGTCACGAAGCTGCTTCAGTTTGTCATTCCAATCAGTCATACAGATATCGGTTAAAAGTCCAATCTTACAAATTTAAGCATTATTTATTATATTTGCGGCCCATTATGTCCGAAAAGAAGAGCAGATTCCTCAAAACACTCAGGCAACTTTCCAAGTATGTGCTGACGACCCTTCTGGGTACGTTAGTCGATTGTTTGGTGCTCTGGGTGATGTCCACCTTCGTGTTCGCCGACAACCACGTCGGGCAGTACGTGTACTCCCCTATGGTGTCGTTCGAATGCGCGGTGTTCGTCAACTTCTTCACTGCATATTTCTATGTATGGAAAGAGCGCATCACAGTGCGCAGCATCTCGTCCTACTTCTCGCATTTCTGGAAATACAACATCAGTTGTCTGAGCGCATTCCTGCTCAAGATGGTCATACTGAACGTGCTCGGTGCCACACTCAAATGGGAGCCCGTGCTCTGTAACATCATCGCCCTCACATTCTCGGGCCTGCTGAATTTCTTTATCAACGAGTTTGTGATCTTCCGCCGCAAGGAAGGCATAAAAAGGACCCAAGAGACCCAAGAACAATAGCCGCGCTGTCAGCGGCAAAATCTTTCATCTCCATAGCCCTTGTAGGCAGGAAGTACTGCACCAGTTCGGTTCCGAACGCCATTGCAGCGCCGCACAGCGTTATTATCGCCAGGATTCCGGCGCAGCGCCACGACTTCACCCGAAGAGGCGAGAAAGCCAGGAAAGCAAGCGGGCAGAACGGCAGGAACATCAGGAAATGCCCGAGTTTGTCCGCAGGGATTCCGAAAAGACTGAAGGTAACCGAAGGCAAATCATCGCCCGATCCGAAGCACAGGTATGCCACCGCGGCTATGTACAGGACAAAAGCGGCCTTCCACGGCCAGCCGGGACGGAGAAACTGTTTTACGCGGGACATCCTACAGGCTCTGCATATCGTTGAGCTTCTTGTAATAGCCGCCGAGGGCGATAAGCTCGTTGTGACGTCCCCTCTCGACTATGCGTCCCTCGTCCATAACTATTATCTCGTCGGCGTTCTTGATGGTCGAAAGCCTGTGCGCAATTGCTATGGTGGTACGGTTGGACATAAGACGGTCCAGGGCTTCCTGCACGAGACGTTCACTCTCGGTGTCGAGCGATGCGGTTGCCTCGTCAAGGATGAGGATGGGAGGGTTCTTCAGAATAGCCCTCGCAATGCTGATGCGCTGTCGCTGACCTCCGGACAGGCGGCTTCCGCGATCGCCGACGGGCTCGTCGTAGCCGTTTTCCTTTTCCATAATGAAGTCGTGGGCATTGGCGATCTTCGCCGCGGCGACAACGTCCTCCATCGTGGCGTCGGGCACGCCGAAGGCTATGTTGTTGAAGATGGTGTCGTTGAAGAGGATGGGTTCCTGGTTCACATTGCCCATAAGGCCACGGAGCGACTTGCTCGATACTTCGCGCACATCGACTCCATCTATCGTCACCGAACCTTCGGTAACGTCGTAGAAGCGCGGTATCAGGGCGACCAGGGTCGATTTGCCTGCTCCCGAAGCGCCCACGATTGCCACGGTGCGGCCCTTCGGAATCGAAAGCGACACGTCGGAAAGGATCTGACGGCCGTCTTCGGTGTACTTGAAGCCGACTCCGTCGAACCTGATCTCGCTGTTGAATGAATCGAGCGAACGAGGCTTGGCGGGTTCAAGTATGGTATTGGGGGCGTCGAGTATCTTGTCTATGCGCTCCATCGAGGCAAGTCCCTTGGGTATACCATAGGCCGCCTTCGAAAGGTCTTTAATGGGCTGGATGATGTTGTAGAGCATCACCATAAAGAAGATGAAGGTAGGAGCGTCGATTACCGAATGTTCACCGAGGATGAACACGCCTCCGACCCACATCACTATTGCTATCATCGTTGTGCCGAGGAATTCGCTCACCGGGTGTGCGAGAGCCTGGCGCCTTGCCACGTGGCTGAGCTTGCGGCGGTACGAAGCCGTAACCTTGCGGAAGCGGTCGGCCATCTTGCTGTCGGCAAGGAAGGCCTTGATGACGCGAAGGCCGCCGAGGGTCTCGTCAACCTGGCTGAGAATGTCGCTCCAGAGGCTCTGCGCCTCCTTCGAGCGCTGTTTGAGTTTGCTCGCGATGCGGCTCATAAGCCAGAGCATCACAGGTGCGAACACCAAAACGAACAGAGTCAGCTGCCAGCTTATCAAGAAGAGTGTCCCCACATAAAATATAAGGAGTATGGGGTTCTTCAGGAGCATATCGATCGAACTGCATATCGACACTTCCACCTCGGTGACATCTCCGCTCATGCGGGCTATTATGTCACCCTTGCGCTCCTGCGAGAAGTAGCCTATGGGCTGGCCGAGAATCTTGTCGTATATCTTTACACGAAGATCGCGGGTGATGCCGGTGCGAATGGGAACCATCACCGCCGAAGCCGCGTAGTTGCAGAGCGTCTTGATGAAGGTCATCCCCACAAGGAAGAGGCAGAGCAGAAGCAGGACCTTGCCCGCGCCCCAGCTGTCGATTCCGAGCGATACATAATAATAAAGGTTGCCTATGAGCTTGTCCTTGATTCCAATGCCCTCGGCATCCCAGGGGATGAAGGCGTACGATTCCTCTCCGACCTTGAAGAGTATCTGGAGTATGGGGATAATCAGCGAAAAGGAAAAGATGTTGAACACGGCGCCAAGTATATTGAGCACCACGCTTCCACCTATATATTTCTTGTACGGCCAGCCGTACAGCCTGAACATTCGAAGGAAATCTTTCATCGTCGGGCAAAGTTATCAAAAAAGATTGAAAATGGGCGAAGGCGTCAGCCTCGGCAGAGTCTGAAGCATCACCCCGGAATCAAGAACGGCGCGCGAAGCCTCGTAAGCCTTCTCGGGAGTGTTGTTGTTTTCCGAAAGATGGCAGAGGAACACGCTGCGCAGCTGCGGTCCGGCCACCTTGGTGAGCACATCGGCGCACTGGTCGTTCGAAATGTGCCCGTTGCCGCCGCGTATGCGGTCCTGCAGTTCGGGAGGATAATGACCGTGGGCAAGCATCCACTCGTCGTAGTTCGATTCGAGCACCAGGGTCTGAGCCTGCGAGCACTCTTCGAGCAGTTCCGGCGTCACGGCCCCGCAATCGGTGATATGGACGTAGCGGTAGCCTTCTATGTCTATGGCGAAGCCTATAGTCTGGGTGGCATCGTGCGGCACAACAAAGTAGCGGAGCTTAATCACTCCTGGCACTATATCGTTCCAGTCCCCCGCCTTGAGCACACGCTTGCAGCCGGGAATCCACTCGTATGTGAGCACGTGGTGCGACAGGGCGCCGAGAATCATCTCCGTACTGAAAACAGGCACGTGCAGGAACTTGCAGTACGAGCCCAGCGAACGGATGTGGTCGAAGTGGTCGTGAGTCACCAGCACGGCCTGAACCGAGCAGATGTCAAGCCCTTCGGCGGCCATCTCGCGACGGACGCGGCGCCAGCTCACGCCCGCATCTATCAGCACCGAAGCCTTGAGCGTGCTGCCGGCCTCGTCGTAGACTCCCAGCCAGTAGCAGTTGCCCGCACTTCCCGAAGAAAAACTCTTGAACCTAATCATCCTGCTCGCAATATTTATTGATCACGCTGTACGAATCCTTAATGCCAAGCTCGCCGGCACGCGAAAGGTCTATGCATCCTTTCTCCCTGTCTTTCAGGAAGATAAGCACCAGACCGCGGTTATAGTAGCCCTCCCCCATCGTCGGGTAGAGCTCGAGCGCACGGTTGTATTCTCCGATGGCTCCGACCGCCTCGCCCGAAAGCACCAGCAGGCCTCCGAGGTCGTAGTGCAGATAAGCTACGTCCGGAGCCAGGGCGACCGCTTCCTGCATATCGGCAAGCGCTTCGGAATAGTCGTAGCTGCGCAGCACACGGTCGGCCACGCGCGTCTTCGCCGAGCCCTGGTCGTCCATCGAAAGCGTCTGGACGTTATTCTCGATTGAAGCGATGAAATCCACCATCTCCGCCTTAAGCACGGCGCGGTTCATAAGGCAGAACGCGCGCTGCAGGGCGTCATCTCCCGCCACCAGTGCGGCGGCATTGTAGTGCGACAGGGCCGAAGCGTACTGCTTGGCCTGAACGGCGCGCATCGCCTTTTCGAACTCCGCAGCGAAGCCGTCCGATCCGGGAGGCATCTCGGCGGGCACCCTGCCGTCGGGCAGAATGTCGCTCTGAGCCACTTCTGCGGGGACGTCGAGCGAAGCGATGAATGTCATCACCGAGCCGTTTTCGTAGCGGTTGGCGAACGCCAGACTGCTCTGCGAGCCCCCATTCTCGATGGCGCGCACTCTGTGCAGAGGGCTCAGGCGCACGTCGATGTCGCGGTGCTGGAGAAGTTCGTCGTCGAAGCCCTGGCGCGCGAAATCGGCATCGAGGGCGATGAGAGAACTGTACTTACGCGTCGTGTCGGCAAAGTCGCTGCCGCTGCGGCGGTAATCCTCGATCTTGCGCTGAGCGGTCTGGTAGTCACGCTTCGACTCCTTGTTCATACCGAGCAGATGCTCCACCCAGGAGCGGTTCTGGTAGGCTTTGGCGAAGTCGGGATAGAGCTCGATGGCGCGGTCGTAGTCGTGCAGGGCGTTGCGGTACCGGCCCATCTCAGCAAATATCCAGGCGCGGTTAAAGTACGCGAGCACGTTCTGCGGATTGATGTTGATGACGCGGTCCATGTCGTCTAGCGCTCCTTCGTAATCGCCCAGTTGGGCGCGCACAAGGCTGCGGTTGTAGAGCGTAAGGGCGTTGCCAGGCTCGTAGACAAGAACCGTGTTCAGGTCGTCCATCGCAGCGCGGAAGTCCTTGATCTCAAAGAGCATAAGTGCGCGGTTGAAGTACGCGAAGGTGTTGGTACTGTCCAGCTCGAGGGCGTAATTCATATCGCGTATGGCATCGTCGTAGTTCTGCTGGGCGGCGTAGAGCCTTGCGCGGCGCACATAGCCTTCGGCTTCGAAGCGGTCGAGCCTGATGGCCTGGTTGTAGTCCGACAGGGCCTTGAGCGTGTCGCCCAGGAACAGATACGAGGCTCCCCTGTTCAGGTAGGCCGACGGTTCCTTGGGACTGTGACGTATGAACTTGTCGAAGTCGGCCACGGCATCCTCGAACTTCTGCGCGAGGAAATAGGTCACTCCGCGGCTGAAATACAGGCCGTTGAAACCCGGGCGCAGCGATATGGCCGTCTCGAAGTCGGCTAGAGCATCGTCATACTGGCCCATACGGCTCTTCGTGATGGCGCGGTAGTGATAGCCGTTCGTGAAGACGGGGTTGAGCCGCAGCGAACGGTCGAAGTCGGTTCTGGCTCCACGCACGTCACCGAGGTTGTACTTGGCTATTCCCCTGTAGAAGAATGTCCAGCAGTCGGTGGTGTCGAGTTTTGCCAGGATATTGAACTGTTCTATGGCCTGGGCGTACTTGCCGTCCTGCAGGGCAAGACGGCCGCGGAACTCCAGCACGTCCTTGTCCCACTGGGCAGAGGCGTGCAGGCAACAGATAAGCAGGGCGACAAAGACAGCCGCCAGTCGCCGCAGGTTCATGGAAAAGACTTAGTTCTTGTGGCAGCCTTCGTGATGATGGCCGCAGCCGCACTCTTCACCTTCGTCGTGATGGCAGCCGCAACCGCACTCCTCACCCTCGCCGTGATGACAGCCGCAGCTGCACTCTTCCTGAGGGAGGAACTCGCCGTGAAGGCCTTCGAGAAGTTCTTTCTCGGTAGCCTCGCGTACGCTTACGACACTTCCGGTGAAATGCAGGGTTTTGCCTGCCATAGGGTGGTTCAGGTCAACCTTGACGCTCTTTTCGAGTATCTCCTTGACTACGCCCTGGACCATCTGGCCCTGGCTGCTCATAAGAGGAAGTATCTGGCCGACGACGAGAAGCTGCGCGCGCAGTTCTTCATCTTCGGGGAAGGCTTCGAGAGGAAGGTCGATGAGAAGTCCCTCGCGATAGCTGCCGTAGCCCTCTTCGGGGCAGAGGGTGAACTCGAAAGTCTCGCCGGGTTCCTTGCCTTCCACCTCTTCCTCGAAACGGGGAAGAAGCATATGGTTGCCGTGAATGTACTCAAGTGGCGCATCAGCGCCGGCCTTGTCTGCGATTTTTCCCTCTACTTCAAGCTGGTAGCTGAGGGCTGCTACAGTGTTTTTTGCGATTTTCATATTGTTATGCATTGAATTCAACATTGGAGAACGCTAAGGTAGGAATAAGTTTCGACATTGAGGGACGCACATCGGTGCCGGCCGCATAAAGCGAGTTCCACAAATCAATGAGGTTGCCGGTGATGAGCATTCCCCTCACAGGGTATGCGATGCGCCCCGCTTCGAAGCGGAAACCTTCGACCCCGAACGAGAAGTCGCCCGTCGCGGGATTCGAGTTGCCGCCGTTGAAGCCGGTCACCAGAATGCCGTCGCCGCAGAGTTCCAGCATCGAGGCACAGTCCGAGGGGGCGTTCTTCCCTTCGGGGCACAGGGGCAGGATATGAGGGCGCACGGCTTCTTCCATCGTCGGGGAGAGTTTCATCTTGCGGGCGATATAGTCATTGAGGAAATATTTCCGGACGCATCCGTTTTCAATAATCGGGCCGTCCTGAACCGCTGTTCCGTCCGAGCAGAAGAGGCGCGAACCGGCCTCTCCCCTGCGGAAAGGTTCGTCCACGACATTGAGGCCAGGGCAGAAGATGCGCTTTCCCTCGCTGCCGGCAAGGAACGAGTTGCCCTGCTGCAGATTGTAGCCACCGAGTGCGGCGAGCACAGGGCTGAGAAGCCGTGCTGCAGCCTCGAGTTCGATGACCATAGTGTACTTTCCGCCATCTGGCGATTGGGGATGCATCTGCATCACGGAACGTTCCAGGGCGGTGCGGTTCACTTTTTCGATGTTCAGGCGGTCGGCAACGGTGGAAGAGTCCCACCAGTAGCTGTTGTATTTCGAGCCGTCGGCGTCCTCGACGGTTGCCTCGGCGTAGTATTCGAATGCCGTTTCGGTATGACGGCAGAAAAGTCCCTGCGAGTCGAGAACGACGAGGTCGTTTTCGCTCTTGGAGTATTCGCTTTCAAAGGAGAGAAGCCTGCAGTCCGTGGTTTCGGGCAGGCTGGCGGACATCTGCGCGGCCGAAGGGATGGGGCTCTGCTCGAACGCCGGGTCGCAAAGGCCGAGTTCGTTGCCGAGCGTTGCATCCTTGCAACAGCGCCAGCTTTCAGGAAGGCAGCGCAGAGGATCGGGGCTGAGAAGGCGCGTCATTGCCACCGAATCGGCGATGAAGGCGCTCAGGTCTTCCCTGCCGAGTTTGTTGGTGGAGTAAACGCCGTAGCGGCCGTCGACGAATAGAGCGAAGGTTATGGCCCGGTCGAGGCAGTCGCTGACCCTGTCCGTGGCACCGTCACGCACAGCGACCGTGCTCATCAAGGTCTTGTCCAGCGAGACACGGGCTCCCTGCGCCCCTGCTGCGAGGCACTCCGAAAGCGCGAAACGCGCCAGCTGCAATTCTTCCTGACTGATCATTCTTCAGCGTCTATCACTTTTTCTGCGTCGGCCACTCTCCATCGCCTATCACTTTTTCTGCGGCTGTCATTCACCTCCTACCGTTAGTCCGTCGACTATCACCGACGGAATTCCGCACGAAACGGGCACGTTCTGGCCTTTTCCGCAGGTCCAGGTACCCTTGTCTATTACCAGGTCGGAAGCCACGGCGCGAATTGACGCCAGGGCCTCGGGACCGTTTCCGATTATGTTGATATCCTTCACCGGCATTGTCAGGCGGCCGTTTTCGATGAGAAAGCCGCTCTTCACATAGAAGGTGAAATCGCCCTCGCCTATCTTCACCTGGCCGTTGGAGAACTCGTCCACATACAGGCCGCTGCCCACCTCGGCGATGAGGTCTTCGCACGTGCCGTCCTGCCCGCTCTCCATATAGGTGCTGCGCATTCGCGGTATGGGGTTGTAGCGGAACGACTCGCGACGGCCGTTGCCGGTGGAGTCGACGCCGTAGAAGCGCGCGCTGATGCGGTCGTGAAGGTAGGATGTGAGCACTCCGTCCTCAACCATATATGTCTTCTGCGAAGGCACGAGTTCGTCGTCGTACGCGCACGAGCCGCGGTACGAGGGAAGCGTGCCGTCATCGACTATGTTTATGCCGCTGCGGCAGATGCGCTGCCCTATGCGGCCTTCGAAGATAGACTGTCCCTTGCGGCAGTGGTCGGCTTCGAACGAGTGGCCCATAGCCTCGTGCAGAAGGATTCCGGAGGCGCCGGCGCCCATCACCACGCTCATCACACCGCCCTTCGGACGGCGTGCCGCGAAGCGCTCGTCTATGCCGCGCACCGTTTCGCAGGCCAGTTCTTCGAGCAAGGCCTCTGTGATGAATTCGGTACCTTGGCGCAGGCTGCGCGATGCTCCTCCGTTCTGCACCTTGCCTTCCGATACGAACACGGCGTTTATGCTTATGCTCACAAGCGGCCGGCTATCGGTGCAGGCCTGGCCGAAGGAGTTGTACATCAGTATTTCGCTGAGCGACCACGAGAGGTTCGCAATCACTTTCGACACCCTCGTGTCCTTGCTGCGTATGCGCGAATCGAGACGCACGAGCCAGGCGGCAAGGTCGGTGCACGATGCGTCAAGAAGGCTACCGCGCATCGAATAGGGCCTGGGCGCATCAAGGCCGAAAGCCCTGTAAGGGTTGGCGGGGGCAGAATGGCCCGTTTCGCCCCCGGGAGGCAGGATTTCCCCGTTGGCGGGGGCAGAATGGCCCGGTTCGCCCCCGAGAGGCAGGATTTTCCCGTTGGCGGGGGCAGAATGGCCTGTTTCGCCCCCGGGAGGCAGGATTTCCCGCGCCGGAGCGGAACTGCCGTCGGCGATAGTTGCCGCGCGGCGGGCCGCAGCCAGAAGAGACGCCCTGTCGGTAGATTCGCTGTAGGCATAGCCGGTCTTGTCGCCCGAAAGGACGCGCACGCCGCAGCCGTAATCGATATGATGCCCGCACGAGCCCACCTCGCCGTCCCGGAGCATAAGCGTCCAGTAGGCGGTGTCCTCGAAGTACAGGTCGCAGTAGTCGCCGCCGCAGTGCATCGCGGCAGAGACTATCGCGTCAAGATCCTGCGGCTGTACTGAGAATCTCGAGTATGACTTTGTACTTGGCTTCATCACGTATCAGGAAATCGTTGTGATTGCCTTCCGCGACTACCGTGAAGGGGCTGTGCGAGTTGTCCGCAAGCACCCAGCGGTCGCAGATAGGCGAATAGGTTTTGAAAAAGTATGTCAGGCCCATCAGGTAGCGCCTGCGGACCACGTCGTCGGTAATGTTGTGCCCGCCTTTGAGCACCCGGTCGTGGACGCGTTCGATGGCAAGTTCCGGCGAATTGAGCCAGAAATACAGTATCGTCACCGAATAACCAAGGCCCTTCGCTTCATCGATTATCTTTACAAGCGAGCGGGTGGCGAGTGTTGTCTCTATGCAGAAGTCGGCCTTGCGGTCAAGCAGATAGCGTATCTTCAGAAGCATATAGCGGCTGGCTCTCACCGATGCGGCCGACGGGTCGAAGGGCGATAGACTCTTGGCGAACTCGTCAGAATTGACGAATTCGCTGCATTCGAGAAGTTCGGGCAGAAGCGTGTATGACGCCGTCGTCTTGCCCGAGCCGTTGCAACCCGATATTATATAGAGTCTTGGCATTCCTTGCCTCCTGTCACTCCGTATCCGAACAGGGCGAAATCGCCGAGCAGAGGGTCGTCCGGCCATACTTCCCTGAAGGAATCTGTTATCTGTATTGCCGCACCCAGGTCTTTGGAGCGCCTCGTTACGAGGCCCAGTTCCGAAGCCTGGCGGTACACGTGAACGTCGAGCGGAACTATCAGCTCGCGCGGGTCGCTTGAGTGCCAGAGGCCCAGATCGACCTTGCCGTCACGGCGTACCATCCAGCGGCGCATCATATTTATCTTCTTGTTGGCAGCGGTCGGATCGTCCTTCTGGCCATAGATGAGGGTGCGTATCTGCGAAGCGTTCAGAGGCTCGAGGCTCTCATTCGCGGAGTACCAGTCCCTGAGGCGGGAGCAAATCTGAGCCACGTCGCACCATTTGACGGTGCGGTGGATGCTCACAGGATCGCTGCGCCACTCGCCGGAAAGCACATAGTCGGCGGGACGCCACTCCATCTCATCAAAAAGGCGGGTGCAGTCACGCACAATCATAGAACGCCTTCCCCACGCGAAATGAGCGGCGAAGACCGCGGCTATCTCGATATCGCGCAGCGACGAGCCTCTTCGCGCGAACTCGCGCGGAAAGGCTATCGGGTCCTCTTCGAACCAGCGCGGGTCGTTATAGCGGTCGGCCCACTGACGGAGAATGTCTTTCTGCTGCCCGGTCATTATTTGGCAGGAATCGCCTTGAGCACTTCCTTGAGATAGTCCCAGACCTTTGCAACCGAAGGTATGAAGGCCCTTTCGTCAGGTGAATGGGGGCTCATAAGGGTAGGACCGCACGACACCATATCCCAGTTCGGATATGCACCCGAGAGGATACCGCACTCGAGGCCGGCGTGGATAGCCATAACCTTGGGCTCGGTGCCGAACATATCGGCATAGACCTTCTTCATAACTGCCAGAATCTCGGAATTGGGGTTGGGAGCCCATCCGCTGTAGCCGCCGGTGAACGTGCAGGCTGTGCCGGCAAGGTTGAAGATTGCCTCGAACTTGTCCTGGAGGGCCTGCTTTGCAGTATCTACAGAACTGCGCATAAGGGTCTTCACGAACCAGCCGCCGCGCATAACCTTGACCATTGCGAGGTTGTTCGATGTCTCGACGAGGCCGGGAACGCTGGCGCTCATCCTCTCCACGCCGTCGGGGCAGGCAAGAATCGCTTCGACAATGCGTATGGCGTCGGCCTTGACCGCGGGTTTGCAGTCTTCGTGGTCGCAGACCTCACCGGGAGCGCACTCGTAAGGATGGAAGCTGATGTTCATATCGGGGTCGGTGACGGCATATTCGGCCAGAACCTCGGCCGCGGCCTTCTCTACGAGCGCCTTTGCGGCGGGAACGTCTTTGATATAAACGGTAGCGAAGCACTCGCGGGGAATCGCGTTGCGGAGAGTGCCGCCTTCGATATCGAGCAGCTGGGCATCGGCGCAGCCTTTGAGGAGCTTGTAGAGTATGCGGGCGCACACTTTGTTGGCATTGGCACGGCATAGGATGATGTCCATACCGCTGTGTCCGCCCTGGCAGCCCTTGACGTCGAGGCTCCAGCACTGAACGTCGCGAGGTGCCTCGCACCTGAGGTACGAGCCTTCGGCAGATGCATCCACACCGCCGGCGCAACCGACGTAGAGCTCGCCTTCAGCCTCGGAGTCGAGGTTGATGAGGATATCGCCCTTGAGGACGCCGGGCTTGAGGGCCTGGGCGCCTGTCATTCCTGTCTCTTCGTCGTAGGTCACCAGCACTTCGATGGGGCCGTGAGGGATGTCCTTGCTCTCGGCAACAGCCATCGCCATAGCCACGCCGAGGCCGTTGTCGGCACCAAGAGTGGTACCGCAAGCCTTCACCCAGTCACCCTCGATGCGGGTGCGGATGGGGTCGGTGAGGAAGTTGTGGGCAACGTCGCTGTTGGCCTGAGGAACCATATCCATATGTCCCTGCAGGATGACACCCTTGCAGTTTTCGTAGCCGGGAGTGGCGGGAACGCGCATAATCACGTTGCCGGTTTCGTCGGCAAATGCCTCTATGCCCTTGGATGCGGCCCATTCGAGAAGGAATGCGCGCACCTTTTCCTCGTGCTTCGAGGGACGGGGCTGGAGAGTGAGGAGATGGAAGTTATTCCAGACAGCCTGGGGATTGAGATCTGTGATGTTCATATTTTTCAGAATTTGGAGTAATACGGATATTTGACTTCGGCTCCGGCCTGATAGACGGGTATGCGTGTGGATGCGAGTTCAAAGCCGGAATTCTCGCAAACGCTTACAGTGCAGTTCGCAGGTACACGGCCTACGATGTACTGCACCTGGATATCCTTGTCCTTGATGGTGCGCTCCTGATGCTCGGGCTTCACGACCGCATCGGCCTGAAGCTCGATGAACATAGGACTTCCGCCTATGCGCACGAATTCGAATTTCTGGCTCTGTGCGGCATCGGGCACGAACTCGAGCTCGAACGAGCGGGTCACGACCTGCTCATAGCCGGTGAAAAGAAGCAGGCATTCGCGCTCCATGCGGAGGAGTTCGTCAATGGTCGCTTTCATAGCTTCGCCGCTGTAGGTGGCGTCGGTGTCGCCGGTGAGGATCTTGTAGCGCTGTTCGCGGAGATCCTTGATGCGCGCGGCAAGTGCCTCGGCGTTGGTGATGTCGGCAGATGCGAAGACGCCCTGCGCGGCGGCAGCGGCCTCAAGCCTCTGGGCGGAGCTTGTTCCACCGGCCTCCCAGTCCAGCGATCCGGAGCCCGAAACGGCTTTTATAGACGATACGAGCCCCTGCGGTGTGCTGACCAGCTGCGCGGGAAGGTTATTGTCGGCCACAAAAACATTGTAGCGTTTGTCCTGACAGGCCTCGATGCGCGAAGAAAGCCTGATGCTTTCAAGGCTCTCGACGGTACTGTCGTACATTCGGGCGTCTATCCCGAGGTATTCCTCGGCGTAAGCGGCGAACGGACCGGCGTGGAAGATGGTCTGACGGACCGTGTATTTAACTTTGATGACGGTCTGGGGCAAAGCGTACGAAATTGCATCAGCGTTGCTCTGCGCGAAGGCCAGCGAAGCGGCAAACAGTGCTGCCGCAGTCAGTATGATTCTTTTCATATGCGGATATGCGTACATAGCCCACAAATTTAGGAAACTGTTTTGTCTTTGGCAAATGTGCATCTACCGGACACTCTTTGCGGAAAATGTGTCGGATTTTCGTTAAATTTGCGCGAACGACCGTTTTTTGCACGGTCAAAATCGATAACAAACAATTATAAGAATATGTTCAAAGGTCAACCCAAAGGACTTTTCGCTCTGGCCCTCGCAAATACGGGCGAGCGATTCGGTTATTACACGATGCTGGCCATCTTCCTGCTCTTCCTGCAGGCCAAGTTCGGCTTCTCGGCATCGGCCGCAGGCCAGTTCTATGCAATTTTCCTGGCCGCAGTTTATTTCATGCCCGTTCTGGGCGGATGGCTCGCCGACAAGATCGGTTACGGCAAGTGCGTCATCACCGGCGTAGCCGTGATGTTCGTCGGCTATGTCTGCCTTGCTCTTCCGACCAGCGGCACTTCGGCCATCGCACTACCTCTGATGATTGGTGCCCTGCTGCTGATCGCCGTGGGAACCGGTCTGTTCAAAGGCAATCTCCAGGTGATGGTCGGAAACCTATATGACGACCCCAAGTACAGCGCCAAACGCGACTCGGCCTTCAGCCTCTTCTATATGGCCATCAACCTCGGTTCGATGTTCGCCCCTACCGCTGCCACGGCTCTGACCAACAGCCATCTGGCCAAGGCCGGCCTCATCTACAAAGCCGACATCCCCGCCCTTGCGCACCAGTATCTTGACGGAACTCTGGCCGACACATCGGTGCTCCAGGGCCTTCAGGCTATGATGCCCGGCGCCGATGTCGCTGCTATGGAAACCGGAGAATTCTGCCGCCTGTACATCGACCAGCTGAGCGTTGCCTACAATATGGGCTTCGCGGTTGCCTGCGTTTCGCTCATCTTCAGCATAGCCATCTATCTGGCCTGCAGGCCCTGGTTCCGCCACGCTGACGTGAACACCAAACAGGCCGCTGCCGAAGGCACTGCCGCTGTCGAACTCACTCCCAAACAGACCCGCGACCGCATCGTGGCCCTCTGCTGGGTATTCGCAGTTGTCATCTTCTTCTGGATGGCGTTCCACCAGAACGGCAGTTCGCTCACCTACTTCGCCCGCGACTACACGCAGACAAGCGTTGCCGGCCCCGTGCGCATAGGCTTCAACATCTGGCCGCTCGCGCTTATCGCCATCTCAATCTACACTCTGTTCGGAATCTTCCAGAGCGAGTCCGGCAAGGGCAAACTGGGCTGCGGAGTCGCTACCGCCGCTCTCTGGGCCGGCGCCTACGCCCTCTATAGTGGAATGGATGCCACGATCAGCATCCTGCCCCAGCAGTTCCAGCAGTTCAATCCCTTCTTCGTAGTGGCCCTCACTCCCGTTTCGATGGCCATCTTCGGAGCTCTCGCCGCCAAGGGCAAGGAGCCTTCGGCACCCAAGAAGATCGGTCTCGGAATGTTCGTGGCCGCAGTGGGATACTTCATTATGCTCTTCGCGTCGAAGGGTCAGCCCGCTCCGAGCGAACTCGCCAGCGTGGGCGGTGTAAGTCCCGACCCCGTTGTTCCTATGTATCTGATAAGCACATACCTTGTGCTCACATTCGCCGAACTGCTGCTCAGCCCTATGGGTATCTCGTTCGTCAGCAAGGTGGCTCCTCCGAAGTACAAGGGCCTTATGATGGGTCTCTGGTTCGCCGCCACCGCCGTGGGCAACTACCTCAGCTCCATTCCTTCGATGCTCTGGAACAATGTTCCCCTCTGGGTCAACTGGAGCATTCTTATGGCACTCTGCCTCATCTCCGGCATCGTGATGTTCTCGATGCTCCGCAAACTCGAAGCCGCTACAGCATAGCATTATGAACAGAATCTACACCCTTGTTGCAAGCGCATCGCTCATGGCCGTGACTCTTACAGGCTGCGCCCAGGACCCCAACGCCATCGGCCGCAGCGGCTATACCGTGGCCGCCGAGAAGCTATTCGCCAACCTCTGCGATATGCCGGTGAAAGGCATAATGTTCGGCCATCAGGACGATCCGTTCTACGGCTACGGATGGCGCGGCGAGCAGGGCCGTTCCGACGTGCTCGAAGTCTGCGGCGAATACCCCGCAGTCATTGGTGGAGACCTTTCGAAACTTGAAAGGGACAGCGAGCTGAACATCGACGGAGTTCCTTTCGAAAGCGAGAGGCGCGAATACATCGCCCAATACGAAAGGGGCGGTATGGTCACCATCAGCTGGCATTGCGACAACCCGCTCACGGGCGGCGATGCCTGGGACCACTCCGACACCACTGTGGTCGCTTCGATTCTTGAAGGAGGCGCTCTGCACGAGATGTTCATCGGCTGGCTTGACAAGGTGGCCGGCTTCCTCAATTCGCTCGAAACCGCCGACGGCGTGAAGGTGCCCGTACTCTTCAGGCCCTGGCACGAACATACCGCGCATCATTTCTGGTGGGGTTACGGCAACTGCACCAGGGAGCAGTTCATCGCTCTTTGGGTAATGACGTACGACTACATCCACGAGCGCTGTCCGCAGGTCATCTTCTCGTACAGTCCCAGCTTCTATGTGTATAACGGAACATTCAACACTGAGGAGTATCTCAGATGGTTCCCGGGCAACAAGTATGTGCAGGTGCTCGGCGCCGACCTTTACCGCGGCGCGACACAGAGCAGTCAGGGCTACATCAAGAACTGTGAGCAGATGCTCGATGTCACGGTGGCTGCGGCTAAGGAGACCGGACTCCCCTACGCTCTTACCGAAACCGGGCACTACGATATGCCTGACCCGAACTACTGGACAGGCGACCTTCTGCCCGTGCTCAAGAAATACAAGCCCGTCTATGTCCTTCTCTGGAGGAATGACGACACAATGATACACGAGCGTTACGTTCCCTGGCCCGGACATCCGGCCGAAAGGGATTTCCTGAAGTTCCACGACGACAAGGCGACGCTCTTCCTCTCCGACATTGCCGGAAAGCTTTACAAGTAATGAAAATTCTGTTCATCCACGGCCTTGCCTCTTCGGGGGCGTACAAGACTGCGGACTCGCTCCGCATCCTGTTCAAGCCGTGTGATGTAATAGCTCCGGATGTGCCGATCGACCCGGCCGAAGCGCTGGCGCTGCTGCGGGACATCTGCCGCCGCGAGGCTCCTGACCTGATTGTCGGGCTTTCGCTCGGAGGATTCTGGGCACAGAAGCTGCGCGGCTACCGGAAGGTCCTCATCAACCCTGACCTTCATCCTTCGCGCCTTATGCGCACGATGATTGGCGAAGTGAAGTACCTCAGCCCGCGCAAGGACGGGGCACAGAGTTTCCTGCTGACGGAGGCCATCTGCGATGCCTACGAAGCGCTGGAAGCCGTTCAGTTCGACGGGCTCGACGCGGCGGTTGACGGCGCACCTGATGCCGCGGCGGGCGGCACCGGTTCCCTTCCCGGCGGCACGCTTAATGCGGCGGCGGGCGGCACCGGTTCCCTTGCTGGCGACGTACTTGATGCTGCGGCGGGCGGCACCGGTTCCCTTCCCGGCGGCACGCTTAATGCGGTGACGGGCGGCACCGGCAGACTGCCCGGCGACGAGAGGCTGCTGACCCAGGGCTTTTTTGCCGACGCGGACGAACTCGTGCACTGCGGGGACGAATTTTCCGTACACTACCCCGGCAGGGCTGTTATATATAAAGGAGGGCATCTGCCCAACATCAAAGAATTGCGTAATATTTCAAGCGCTATGGAAGTTGCAAAATACATATATGTCGATGACGCGGCCCAGGTGGAGCGCATCAAGAAAGGCATTGAAATCAAGAAGCAGCGTTTCGGCAAGGGCTACTGCCCCTGCGTGACACCCCTTGCACACAACGACGACACCGTCTGCCCCTGCAAGGAGTACCGCGAGACCGGCCACTGCCATTGCGGAATGTATAAGGAATAGTATGGCCCTCAATATCGTGATAATGGCAGGAGGGGTAGGCAGCCGCCTTTACCCTCTGAGCACACCCGAGAAGCCCAAACAGTTCCTCGACCTGCTGAATTGCGGCAGGTCGCTCCTTCAGCTGACCTGCGAGCGCTTCGCTGCGCTTGAGGCGAGCGCGCGCATCTGGATTGTGACCGGCGCCCAATATATCCCCTTAGTACGCGAACAGCTTCCCGACCTGCCTGCGTGCCAGATCCTCGCGGAGCCCTGTTCGCGCAACACGGCGCCCTGCATCGAATACGTCTGCCGCAAGATAGAGGCTCTCCACGGAGCCGGGGAGAAGGTGGTCGTTTCGCCTTCGGACGCCTACATACCCGATGTGCAGGAATTCTGCGCGACCATACGCACTGCACTTGATGGCTGTGAGGGCAGAATTGTGACCGTGGGCATCCATCCCACCTGGCCTTCGCCCCAGTACGGATACATACATCTTGGCGCGGCGGCAGGAGGCATTCATAAGGTAGAGGCGTTCAAGGAGAAGCCGAGCACGGAAGTGGCGGAGCGGTATCTCGCCGCGGGCGGATACTACTGGAACGCGGGTATCTTCGTATTCGAGGCCGGCACTATGCTCGATCAGATACGCACTTTCGCACCCGAGATCAGCGCCCGCTTCGACTCTGTCCCCTTCGGCACCCCGGGCGAGGCCGCCGCTGTGAAAGCAAACTTTCCTCTCTGCCCGAAGATCTCAATCGACTACGCAGTGATGGAAAAGTCCCCGCTCGTGTTCTGCGTGCCTTCGGACTGGCCCTGGGATGACCTTGGCAGTTTTGAAGCGATAGAAAAGATTACAGGGGTCAATCCCCTGAAACAATCATAGAAATAATATGGCAAAAGTTAAGATTGCAGGCGACGCTATGCCGCAGATGCCCTGGGAGGAGCGCCCGGAGGGATGCAAGAAGATTATGTGGCGCTACAGCGGCAATCCAGTGATTCCGCGCGATCTTCTCGCAAATTCGAACAGTATCTTCAATTCGGCCGTGGTGCCTTTCGGAGACGGCTATGCGGGAGTGTTCAGATGCGATGACACAAACATACGCATGACCCTGCACGTCGGTTTTTCGAAGGACGCGATCCACTGGGAGCTCGACCCAGAAACGCTGAAGTTCGACTGCGACATCCCTGAGGTCAAGGAATGGGTTTACGGCTACGATCCGCGCGTCTGCAAGATAGGTGACAAGTACTATGTAACCTGGTGCAACGGCTATCACGGCCCCACCATCGGCATAGCCTGGACGGATGATTTCAAGGTCTTCCATCAGCTGGAGAACGCGTTTCTGCCATTCAACCGCAACGGTGTTCTCTTCCCTCGCAAGATAGGTGGCAAATACGCCCTTCTCTCGCGTCCGAGCGACAATGGCCATACGCCCTTCGGCGACATATTCTACTCAGAATCGCCCGACCTCGAGTACTGGGGGCATCACCGCTTCGTGATGGGTCCTTCGGACTTCGAGGACAGCGCCTGGCAGTGCTGCAAGATAGGCGCCGGTCCGGTTCCCATCGAAACTTCCGAAGGATGGCTGCTCATCTACCACGGAGTTCATCACACCTGCCAGGGCTACAACTACTCGTTCGGAGCCGCCCTGCTCGACCTTGACGAGCCCTGGAAGGTGATTGCCAGGACAGGTCCATACCTCCTGCATCCCGAGACCATTTATGAATGCACCGGTGATGTGCCCAATGTATGCTTCCCCTGCGCCGCTCTGTGCGACAGCGCCACAGGCCGTCTTGCCGTATACTACGGCTGCGCCGACACGGTCGTGGGACTCTGCTTCGGTTACATCGACGAGATTGTGAAGTACATAAAGGACACGAACATAGCGAAATAGCTTCGCGGACGGTTTTTTCTTAAAAAAGAATAAAAAATATTTGGAATATTTGCAGGGTTATTATACCTTTGCAGTCCCTTTCAGGTTGGAAGACTCGTTAGCTCAGTTGGTAGAGCATCACACTTTTAATGTGGGGGTCTCGGGTTCGAGCCCCGAACGAGTCACGAGTATTTTGAAATTTTGCACTCTTAGCTCAGCTGGTAGAGCAACTGACTCTTAATCAGTGGGTCTAGGGTTCGAATCCCTAAGAGTGCACATCATAAAAGACGGTCGAATTTTCGGCCGTCTTTTTTTGTATCCCCCCTTCGGCAACCTCGTGGCTCACGAGCAAAAAACCGTCAAATATTGAGCGGATAGTATTAGTAATTGTTACCGAATGTATAAAAAACACGGGCAGAATGGTCCGGCAGCGGCTAAGCCCCGAAGGGGCGAAGAAAAAAAAGTTGAGGTACCAGGATTCGAACCTGGGCAGGCAGAACCAAAATCTGTAGTGCTACCATTACACCATACCTCAATTCCGGATGGCAAATTTAGTAAATTTCTGCTTTATCGCAATATCTTGCCTGTCGCAGAATCCGGAGGGCGTTATGCAGGGGCAAAAGGAGAGTGCAACGAGCGATTTTGAGTGACGCGGATAAAGACGAGCGTCGGGAGGGAGTCGGTCGCGCGAGCAAGGAAAGCCTCTGGGCGGGGATGCTGTTCTGCCGGGGCGGAAGGAGTGCAACGAGCGTCGGGAGGGAGTCGGTCGCGCGAGCAAGGAAAGCCGCTGGGCGGGGACGCTGTTCTGCAGGGGCGAAAGGAGAGTGCGACGAGCGATTTTGAGCGACGTGGATAAAGACGAGCGTCGGGAGGGAGTCGGTCGCGCGAGCAAGGAAAGCCGCTGGGCGGGGCCGCTGTTCTGCAGGGGCCCCTGGGCGCCCGGGACCATGTGAACGGGTGTCAGTCGCTTGGGACGGACGGGATGGAGCGCGAAGCGCGGAAGGCTTCCGGCAGAACAGCGTCCCCGCCAGAGGCAAATTATTTGCGATGCGAAGCGAAAAAATCGGTCATCAGACGCGAGCAGTCATCTTCAAGCACGCCCGAACGCACCTCCGTGCGCGGATGCAGCAGCGAAGGCGAGAATAGCGAATAACCGCGCTTGGGATCGGCCGCCCCGTACACGATACGGCTGATCTGCGACCAGCAGAGAGCCGCCGCGCACATCGGGCAGGGCTCGACCGTCACATAGAGAGTACAATCGGTAAGATACTTGCCCCCCACCGACTCTGTCGCCGCGGTAATGGCAATCATCTCCGCGTGGGCAGTCGCATCCTGAAGCAACTCGGTCATATTGTGCCCGCGTCCTATCACGGCTCCCCCGCTCACTATTACGGCGCCAATCGGCACTTCGCCGGCCGCGAGCGCCAGACGGGCCTCCCGAAGGGCCTCAATCATAAATTTCTCGTCAGTTTCCATTCTTGCGTTCGTTTTCCTTGCGCTTGCAGTAAAGCTGCCAGGTATTGTAGAAATTGTGCCAGAGCGAATAGAATCCTCCGGCCACAGAGGTCACAGGGTCGAGGAAGGTATATCCCATCCATATCCCGAACACGGTATTCTTCTGCCCGAGCGCCTGACCCGCCGAAATACGGCAGCCATATCGCGCGCCGATCAGCTTTCCGGCCGCAAACTGGAACGCGCAGGCAAGAAGAGAAGCAAGCGCGATGAAGCCGAGCAGCACGAAATCGTTACCGCTGTGCACAATCGCACGCGTGCTCATAAGGATGGCAAGCGTCAGCGACACGGCCCAGATATAGAAAGACCAGTGCGCCCTTGCCAGCAGCCAGGCGTGCAGGCCGGGAAGCAGATAACGCACTATCCAGGCCAGCAGGCAGGGCATAATCAGCAGAGGGAACACCTTAGAGAGAATCCGCGCGAAAGCGGAAGAGAAATTCAGCCCCTCCATCGGGTGCAGAACCGGCACGACCAGCGGCACGACCACGGCCACGGCCAGATTGATAAGCACCGTATAGGTAACGACCGAAGCCATATTCCCGCCCAGTTTGCCGGTAACCACAGCACAGGCCGTAGCCGTCGGGCAGATAAGGCAGAGCATCGCGGCCTCGAGCGGAATCCTCGCCGACTCGATCCAGACGGCCCCGGCGCGCGTCGCAAGGAGAATAACCCCTGTGACAGCAACGAACAGGCCCACCTGCAGAATCAGCAGCCACAGCATCCATTTGTGCGGACGCATCTGGTGCGGCTCGATCTTGCAGAAGCTCAGGAAGAGCATCGCGAACAGCAGGATGGGCTGTACCGTCTTGCAGGCCGCAAGCAGGAAGCCTCCGGCAGGATGCAGGGCAGGAACCGCCAGATAGAAAAGATAGATGCCGATTCCCGCCACTATGGCGAGAATCAGCATCCAATCCTTGATGAATTTCTTTAAAGTGTACAAGACTAGAGCGTCCTCTTGATTTCGACAATCTGGAAGGCCTCGATGGTATCTCCCTCCTTGATGTCGTTATAGCCCGCAATGCTCATACCGCACTCCTTTCCGGCAGTCACTTCCTTGACCTGATCCTTGCCTATCTGCAGCGAACCGAGTTCTCCGGTATAGATGACGATACCGTCGCGAATCAGGCGGACCTGAGCCTTCGGAACCATCTTTCCGTCGCGGACGATACAACCGGCAATCGTACCGACCTTGCTGATCTTGAAGGTCTGCTTGATTTCGGCGGTAGCGATGACCTCTTCCTTCTTCTCAGGCTCGAGCATACCCTCGATACCGTCCTTGACTTCGTTGATACAGTCGTAGATGACGGAATAGAGTCGTATTTCGATGCCTTCCTTGTCGGCGGCGCGGCGCGCATCGAGCGAAGGACGAACCTGGAAGCCCACGATAACGGCATCTGATGCCTGGGCAAGCAGGATATCGCTTTCGGAGATGGCACCCACAGCCTTGTGGATGACATTCACCTTTACCTCGTCGGTAGAAAGTTTGATGAGCGAGTCGGAGAGAGCCTCAACAGAACCGTCCACATCACCCTTGACGATGATATTGAGTTCCTTGAAGTTGCCGATTGCGATACGGCGGCCGATCTCTTCGAGGGTCATATGCTTCTGGGTCTTGATGCCCTGGATGCGGAGAAGCTGTTCGCGCTTGTTGGCGATAGTCTTCGCTTCCCTCTCGTCAGCCATCACATTGAACTTTTCACCGGCGGCGGGAGCTCCGCTCAGACCGAGCACGCTGACAGGCGTTGCGGGGCCGGCTTCGGTGATCTTCACACCACGCTCGTTGAACATACTCTTAACCCTTCCGTAGAAGCTTCCGCAGAGGATGCAGTCGCCCACGTGGAGCGTACCTTCCTGCACAAGCATATTGGCAATGTAACCGCGGCCCTTGTCGAGCGAAGACTCAATAACGGCACCTACGGCGAGTTTGTTCGGGTTGGCCTTGAGGTCGAGAAGGTCGGTCTCGAGGAGGACTTTCTCAAGGAGCTTGTCCACATTGAGACCCTTCTTGGCCGAGATTTCCTGGCACTGGTACTTACCACCCCAGTCCTCGACGAGAATGTTCATCTCGGAAAGCTGACGACGTATAGTGTCGGGATTGGCACCGGGCTTGTCTATCTTATTGATTGCAAACACCATAGGAACACCTGCGGCCTGGGCGTGGTTGATAGCCTCAATTGTCTGGGGCATCACGGCGTCGTCCGCGGCGACTATGATGATGGCAAGGTCAGTGAGCTGGGCACCACGGGCACGCATAGCGGTGAAAGCCTCGTGTCCAGGGGTATCGAGGAAAGTGATGCGGCGACCGTCCTCCATCGTTACGTTGTACGCACCGATGTGCTGGGTGATACCGCCGGCCTCGCCTGCGATGACGTTCGACTTGCGTATGTAGTCGAGGAGCGAAGTCTTACCGTGGTCGACGTGACCCATCACAGTGATGATAGGCGGGCGTGAAACCTTGTCCTCTTCGCGGTCCTCTTCCTGATTGGCGGAAATCTCTTCGGATATGTCGGCCGTCACGAACTCGACCTTGTAACCGAACTCCTCGGCAACGAGCACGAGGGCCTCGGCATCGAGCCTCTGATTGATGGACACCATCAGACCGAGACTCATACAGGCACCTATGACCTTCACCACGGGGGTGTTGTTCATAAGGGTTGCGAGGTCGTTTACGGTAACGAATTCCGTAACCTTGAGCACGCGGCTCTCGGCAGCCTGCTGCATCATCTCATCCTGGGACTTGGCAGCTGCGGCTTCACGTTTTTCCTTGCGGTACTTGGCGCCGAAGTTGTTCTTCTTGCCCTCGTTCATTCGGGCATAAGTCTCTTTGATGGTATTCTGAATCTCCTTCTGCATCGCCTCCTGCTCGGCTTCTGTCATTGCCGGGCGGAAACGCTCGCGATCCTTGCGGTTCTTCTTGCCGGAGTTCTGCTGCTGACCGGGCTGGTTCTTGCCACGCTGGTTGGTGGCATTCTCGCCGGCCTTCGCCAAATCGACCTTCTGCTTATTGATGCGCTCGCGCTTGCCCTGCTGCTTGGGAGCGGGCTTGCGTTCGAACTGCTTGAGGTCTATCCTGCCGACAACCTTGAGCGAATTGCCTTCTTCAGCCTTTGCGGCAGGGGCGGCTGCGGGGGCAGCCTCCTGGACGGGCTTGGGAGCGGGAGCCGGGGCGGGCTCGGCGGGTTTATCCGATGCGGATTCAGCCTTCACTTCAGCTTCGGGCTTTGCGGCGGGCTCCACCTTCACCTGTTCAGCAGGTTTCTCAGCTTCGGGAGCCTTTGTTTCCGCTTTTGCCTCGGGGGCGGGCTTCACTTCAGGTTCTGCCTTCACCTCGGGCTCCGCTTTGGCTACGGGCTCCGCTTTTGCGGCAGGCTCGGCGGGCTTTTCAGCCTTGGCGGGCTCTGCTACAGGCTTCGCTTCTGCCACAGCCTTATCTTCAGCTGCAGGTTTGGACGAGCTGAGGGTATTGCTCTTGATTGTGATGACCTCTTCGATTTCCTCTTCTTCCTCCTTCTTCTTTTTGCCGGATTTCTCGAGGATTTCGGAAAGTTTGATATCTGCCTGTTCGGCGGCCTCCTTTGCCTTGAGGTCGCCACCGAATGCCTTGGCGATGGCGCCCATATAGGACTCATCCACCTTTGCGTTCGGATTTTCATCAACATCGACACCCTGCTTCTGGAGGAAACTAACCAGATCGCCGAGGCCGATGTTGAATTGCCTCATTATTTTATTCAGTCTGATTTCTGCCATACCTTAGTCTTCAAATTCTGCTTTAAGGATACCGAGAACCTCTTCCACTGTCTCGTCTTCGAGGTCAGCCCTCTTGGCGATGTCTTCGGGAGCGATAGCAAGGACATCCTTCGCGGTGTCGCAACCTATGCCCTTGAGTTTCTCGATGATCCAGGTGTCGATTTCATTTGCAAACTCGTCGAGTGCGACGTCATCTTCCTCGTCTTCACCGACTGTCTCACGCCAAACCTCGATTTCGCGGTCAACGAGCATACCGGCAAGAGCGATGTTGCAGCCTCCGCGGCCGATACCCTTGCGAACCTCGTCGGGCTGCATATAAACCTTTACCTTGTCGGCAGATGTCTCACCCATATCTATCGAAGATACGCGTGCGGGGTTGAGAGCCCTCTGGATGAGGAGCTGGCTGTTCTGCGTCCACTGGATGACGTCGATGTTCTCGTTGCGGAGTTCACGGACGATACCCATGAAACGGCCGCCCTTGACACCGATACAAGCTCCGATGGGGTCAACCCTCTCGTCATACGACTCTACAGCCACCTTGGCCCTCTCGCCGGGGATGCGGACCACTTTCTTGATGGTGATGAGGCCGTCGGCGATTTCGGGAACCTCCTGCTCGAAGAGCCTCTCGAGGAACTCGGGGCTGGTACGGCTGAGGACGATATAAGGTGTGTTGTTCTTCATCTCCACGCTCTTGATGACGGCGCGTACGGTGTCGTTCTTCTTGAAGTGCTCGCCGGGGATCTGCTCGCTCTTGGGGATGTGGAGTTCGTTGCCGTCTTCGTCGAGGATGAGGACTTCCTTGCTCCAGGTCTGGTAGATTTCACCATTGAAGATCTCGCCGACCTTCTCGGAGTACTTCTTGAATACGTTGGCCTTCTCGATATCCATAATGCGGCCCTGAAGGTTCTGGCGGATATTAAGGATACCACGGCGGCCGAAGCTGCTGAGGTCAAGTTTCTTGGTGTACTGGTCGCCGATCTCGTAGTCGTCGTCACCGCTGTCGGCAGCTACCTGCTCGAGAGTCATCTGGCTGTTGGGATCTTCGACTTCCTCTACGATTTCGAAGTTCTGATAGATTTCGCAGGTACCTTTGTCCACGTTCACGATAACGTCGAAGTTGTCGGAGCTGCCGAAGGTTTTTGCGATCTGTGTAAGAAATACGTCCTTGAGCACGCCCATCATCACCGGACGGTCGATGCTCTTTTCCTCTTTGAACACCTTGAAGGCGTCAATGAGGGTTACTACCTGTTCTTTTTCCATTTTATTTGTTTATTCTATTGTTTTCAAAAGTTCATCTGCCTGCTCGGGGCTGATTCCAAGAGAACCGACCGTGAGCGAGTAATCTTCTATATTGCGGTCGAAAGCGGCAAGAAGAGCCCTGTGCACGAACTCGCAGTCTTCGAGATCGACGCCATCGGGCTTGTCAATAGTCACTTCAAACACATTTTCGTCATCGTCCCACTGGAGTTCGACGACCGTGCAGCCGCGCTCTTTTGCCGCAGCCTCAAGCACACTTTCAAATTTTGCTTTTTCCATACTCTTTCATAAAAGCAAAGATAGAAGCCTTCCGGCCTCTATCTCGCGCTACGGCTGCAAAT
>JAGHTP010000093.1 GCA_018065265.1 Candidatus Cryptobacteroides aphodequi
CCCTGGAGAAGAAGATTCTTGCTATGAATGATGGTAGCAAGAAAAAAGAGGTGGTCAAGACCTGGTCACGTGCCAGCATGATCTCCCCTGACTTCATCGGACACACAATCGCAGTTCATAACGGAAACAAGTTTATTCCCGTTTACGTTACTGAGCAGATGGTGGGTCACAAACTCGGCGAATTCGCCCCTACACGTACATTCAGAGGTCACTCTGGCAACAACAAGTAATAGGAGACAAACACAATGGGAGCTCGTAAAAGACTCATGGCCGAAAAGCTCAAGGAGCAGAAGAAGGTCACAGCTGTAGCAAAGCTTAACAATGTGCCCACATCTCCCCGCAAGATGCGTCTTGTCGCTGACACAGTGAGAGGTGTAGAGGTAAATCACGCGCTCGATCTGCTTCACTTCTCGAAGAGGGAAGCTGCAGGCCGTCTTGAGAAACTTCTCAAGAGCGCTATCGCCAACTGGGAGGCTAAAAACCCGGACAAAACAAAAGAACTGGATAACGGCAACGTATTCGTCAAGACCATTATGGTTGACGGCGGACGTCAGCTCAAGCGCATCCGTCCCTGTCCTCAGGGCCGTGCCGGACGCATTCGCAAGCGTTCCAACCACGTTACCATTATTCTCGATGTAAAACAACCAGTGGAGAACAAATAATATGGGACAGAAAACAAATCCAATCAGCAACCGTATCGGTATCACCCGTGGTTGGGACTCCAACTGGTGCGGTGGTAACTATGCAGAGAAAATCGCAGAGGACTACGAAATCCGCAAGTACCTCGGCGGTCGTCTCGCAAAGGCCAGCCTTTCGAAGATCATCATCGAGAGGACCCTCAAGCTCGTTACTGTAACCATCTATGCAGCCCGTCCCGGTTTCATCATCGGCAAGGGCGGTGCAGAGGTCGACAAGCTCAAGGAAGAGCTCAAGAAGGTAACCAGCAAGGATATCCAGATCAATATCTACGAAGTTAAGCGCCCCGAACTTGACGCACACATCGTAGCTGACAGCATCGCCCGCCAGATCGAGGGCCGCGTAAGCTACCGTCGTGCCATCAAGATGGCTGTCGCCAACACAATGCGTGTAGGTGCCGAGGGTATCAAGGTTCAGATCAGCGGCCGCGTAGGTGGTGCTGAAATGGCCCGCAGCGAAATGATCAAGGAAGGTCGTACACCTCTCCACACATTCCGCGCCGACATCGACTATGCACTTGCAGTTGCCAACACCAAGGTAGGTACACTCGGAATCAAAGTCTGGATCTGCAACGGTGAGAAGTATGGCAAGCAGGATCTTACTCCCGCCGCCATCGCTGCCGCCAATGCTCAGGCTTCAGGTGCACCTCGCGGAGGTCGCAACGACCGTGGCGGACGCCGCGGTGGCGACCGTCGTGGTCCCCGTCGTGACAACAAGTAAGCTTCGGATATTAGCCGACTTCAATAATGGGAGGCTGACCACAGCGGTCAGCCTCCTTTTGTGTATTTGCCAAATCGTACATATATTTGTATCAACAGAAAACAGCAGAATTCTATGAAGAAGATCCTTTGTGTGCTTTCGATAGCACTTATGGTTTGCAGCTGCAACCTTTTCCGCGGTAACAACAAGGCAGAAGCCGCCGAGAAGAAGGCTCCCGCATATGAGACCCTGGTCGGTTCGAAGTTCCTCGACTTCGAAGTTGACGGCGTCAAATTCTCCGACTATGTAGGCAAGGGCAAGGTTATCCTTGTCGACTTCTGGGCAAGCTGGTGCGGCCCCTGTCGCGGTGAAGTTCCCAACATCGCCAAGGTTTACGCAAAGTATGCAGGCGAGCGTTTCGATGTTCTCAGCGTCGCTGTCTGGGACAAGCCCGAAGACACCAAGGCCGCTGCCGAAAAGCTCGGTATCTCCTGGGACCAGATCATTAACGCCCAGAGGATACCTACCGACATCTACGGCATCGAATATATCCCTCAGATACTTCTCTTCGATGCTGACGGCACTCTCCTCGCCCACGACCTGCGTGAAGGCGAAATCGAAAAAGCCGTAAAGAAGGCCCTCGGCCTTTAGTCTCTTGGACATACGCGAAACCATATCGCTTTTCCCGCATTCCCCCGGTGTTTACCGTTATTACGACGCCGAAGGGACGGTCATCTATGTGGGTAAGGCGAAGGACCTGCACAAGCGGGTGGCACAGTATTTCGTTCCGCCCGAACGGCTGAACGTGAAGACGCGCGCCCTTGTGGCGAAGATTGCCGACGCCCAGTATTCGGTCGTTGACAGCGAATCGGACGCCCTGCTGCTCGAGAACAACCTCATCAAGCAGTACAAGCCGCACTACAACATCCTCCTGAAGGACAGCAAGACATATCCCTGGATATGCGTGACGAACGAAGCGTTCCCGCGCATCTTCATAACGCGCAAGGTCGTTCCCGGCGCCGGGCGCTATTTCGGCCCGTACAGCAGCGCCACCCACGCCCACGCGCTGATGGATTTCCTGCGCAGCGCGTACCAGCTCCGTTCGTGCAAATACGCACTCAGCGTGGAGGGCGTTCTGCAGAAGCGCTACCGTCCCTGTCTCGACCTGCACCTGGGGCGTTGCGGAGGTTGTTGCAACGGGCTTTGTTCCCAGGTTCAGTACGGTGCGATGATAGAGGAGGCCGTGAAGGTGCTCAAGGGCGAAACGGCCGATATCCTCCGTGCCTGGCGCGAGAAGATGCAGCAGGCTGCCGACGCCCTCGATTTCGAGACCGCGCAGCGCTGCAAGGAGCATATCGACCTGCTTGGCGAGCACTACAGCCGCAGCGTGGTTAGTGCCGCGCGCGACGTGAGTACTGATGTGTTCTCCCTTATGGTGGAAGGCGACCGCGCGTATGGCAACTTCCTGCGTGTGCGCTCCGGCGCCGTGGTGCAGTCGCTCAACCTCGGTTTCCGCGCCCAGATAGAAGAAGACCGCAGCGCCATCCTCAGCACCTTCATTGGTGAGATAGAACAGAAGTTCGGCGCCCTCTCGAAAGATGTGGTCGTTCCGTTCCTGCCGGACGTGCAGATAGACGGCGTTGAATTCCGCATCCCTGTCAGGGGCGATTTCCTCGCCCTGCTCGAGCTGAGTGCCAAGAATGCCCGCGAGTTCCAGTTCAACTCGCTCCGCCGGCTCGAGAAGTCCGATCCCGACCGCTACCGCAAGGTTGCGATGGAAGAGCTGCGCGACGCCCTCGGGATGAAGGTTCTCCCCGAACATATGGAGTGCTTCGACAACTCCAACATACAGGGGACCAACCCTGTGGCGGCGTGCGTGGTGTTCCGCGGCGGCGTCCCGTCGAAGAAGGATTACCGCAAATTCAAGATCAAGACCGTCGTCGGCGCGAACGACTACGCGTCAATGAAGGAGGTGGTCAACCGCCGTTTCACGCGGCTTCTCGAGGAGAGCCCCGACGACCTTCCGCAACTGGTGGTCATAGATGGCGGAAAGGGCCAGCTGTCATTCGCCTGGCAGGCCCTGTGCGAACTTGGCCTGAATGACAAGCTGACCGTAGTCGGCCTTGCCGAAAGGATGGAGGAGATTGTCAGGGTGGGTGACCCGTATCCTCTTTTCCTTGACCGCAATTCCCAGGCTTTCCGCCTGGTTACGCACATACGAGACGAAGCTCACCGCTTCGGAATCACTTTCCACAGGGACCTGCGCAGCCGTGCGCAGACCCTTTCGGCTCTGCGCTCCATAAAAGGTGTCGGTGAGCGCACCGAACAGAGGCTTCTGATGCATTTCGGAAGCGTGGCACGCATTGCTGCGGCTCCGGTGGAGGATATCGCCGCCCTTGTGGGAATGCCGCTCGCATCAAAGATTAAAAAAGAACTCAATGAAACTGAAGAATGATTTCAATACGCGGTTTTCTCTGGCAATCCTCATCGGAATGCTCATAACCGTGCTGGCACTCAATATTGTAAAGTTCCAGGATCCGTCAACCCGCATTTTCCTCCAGTGCCTTATCAGCATAGGCGCTCTGGCGGGAGTGGTGAATACCGTACTCTCGGCTCAGGGCAGTATCTGGACTTATCTGTTCGGCTTCATAGACGTGTTCATTGCGTCGATCGTCACGCTCGAAAGCAGCATAGGCAGCCCTAACCCGGTATGGGGGCAGTTCATTCTGCACGCCGCATACTTCCTTCCTATGCAGTTCGTAGGCTATTTCCAATGGCGCAAGCGTGGGGCCGATTCGGAAAATAGCGTGCGTGCGCGAAGGCTCGGGCCCTGGGGCTGGGTGATTACAGTTGTGGGTTTCGCCGCCGGAACAGTGGCGGTTTATCTGCTTCTGAACGTGCTCGGAGGCGGCAGCGCCTCCGGTCCGATAAATACTATCGTGGCCCTCGACACCATAGTTGTGGCGCTGAGTGTGCTCGGGCAGGTGCTTATGTCGCTCGCCTATATGGAACAGTGGATAGCCTGGATACTTGTAAATGTCTTCGCTATAATCCTTTACGCCCTAAAGTCATCGGCCAGCGCCGCCGACGGCTATACCGTGGTGTATATGATAAAATACATCTTCTATTTTGTCAATTCCATCAACGGTCTGCGCATCTGGATAGGGCTGAGCCGCGCGGAGCGCGGCGAAGCTTAGCTTTCATTCCGAGGGGCTCTACCCCTCTAAGTTGCGCGATAGCGGGAGACCGACTTGGAAAGAGGGAGGAATGTATCTCGCGGCAATGGAGGTTCCAAGCCTCTGAAATCATCTATGGAAAAACTCGTTCTGAATATGAATTTATCTCGGCTATCATTTATAATCTGCGGAAACTATTAAATAACTATAATTTCCGCAGATTATATTTTAATAGTTATTATATTTGTCAAACGAAATGTGATAGCATTATGATGATTGGAAGAACAGCTGAAAAGCAGAAACTGCTTAAAGCAAACAACTCGGAATATTCACAGTTTGTCACCGTGTATGGCAGACGCCGTGTCGGTAAGACTTTTTTTGTACGAGAGACTTTTGATTACAAATTCACATTTGAGCATTCCGGACTGGCAAAGACTGGTATGAGGGGACAGTTGGAGAATTGGCAGTCATCAATGAAATATCATGGTCGGGAAGTCGGTCGCCCAAAAACGTGGATAGAAGCCTTTAACCAATTGAAAGATCTGATTCTTTCTTCAAGTGAAAAGAAGAAAGTCATTTTCATTGACGAGATGCCTTGGATGGATACACCACGTTCCGGTTTCATAGGTGCGCTTGAGGGCTTCTGGAACGGTTGGGCATCCGCTCGCAAGGATATCACTCTTATTGTCTGCGGCAGTGCAACATCGTGGATAATCAATAAGCTTATAAAGAATCCGGCAGGACTTCGTGGGCGGGTGACGACAAAAATCCAGATCCTTCCGTTTACTCTTGCGGAATGTGAGCAATTTGTTTCTCGAACCAAGCTTGGAATGCAAAGAAGCCAGATTGCAGAATGCGCTATGGTAATGGGTGGAATACCATATTACTGGTCTTTTCTGGATCGGGAGAAAAGCCTTGCACAGAATATTGATGATTTGTTCTTCAACGAAACCGGGGAACTGTATGGAGAATATGACGAACTGTTCTCGTCTCTTTTCAAGCATCCTGAACCATATATTAAGGTAATTGAGCTTCTGGGTACAAAAAAAGTCGGGATGACCAGAGATGAGATTATTGCAGGAGGAATATCTGACAATGGCAAATTGACTGATATCCTCAAGGATCTTGAGCAGTGCGGATTCATCAGGAAATATGCTGCATATGGCTACGATTCGAACCACGCGATATTCCAGCTCATTGATTCCTACACGCTTTTTTACCACAAGTTCATTAAAGAGAATCTCAAGAAGGACGAACGCTTTTGGTCTCACAGCATAGGAAAACCTGTTTATAACAGCTGGTGTGGACTAGCATTTGAACGTCTGTGTCTGCTTC
>JAGHTP010000082.1 GCA_018065265.1 Candidatus Cryptobacteroides aphodequi
TATTAATACAATGTCCAAAACCATCGTTCTTAAAAAGGGTCTGAACATTCCTGTAAAAGGAGAAGCGGGCCTTGCTCTGAACAAGACGGTCCAGCCGGCCACGGTAGCCATCAGGCCCTGCGAATTCAAGGGGCTGCTCCCCAGACTTCTCGTCAGGGAGGGTGACGCCGTCCTTGCAGGCTCCCCCGTCCTTTCAGACAAAAAGAACCCTGACATCCTGATTGCCAGTCCCGTAAGCGGAACTGTAAAGCAGGTAGTCAGAGGCGAAAAGAGGAAACTCCTCGCCGTCCTCATCGAGGCCGACCAGGAGCAGAAGTATTTCGATTTCGGGGCAAAGTCAGCAGCATCCCTCGATGCAGACCAGGTGAAGGCGGAACTGCTCCGCAGCGGTCTGTGGGCCTGGATGATCCAGCGCCCTTACGGCATCATCGCCAACCCCGCAACCCAGCCCAAGGCCATCTTCGTGTCGGCCTTCGACAGCGCTCCGCTCGCAGCGGACAGCGCACTTTGCTTCGGCGCAGAGACAGCAGCCATCCAGGCAGCCATCGACGCACTCGCAAAGATTGCCGAGGTACACGTAAGTTTCGATGCGAAGACCTACAGCGGTTCTTCGTTCGAAAAGCTCACCGGCTGCACAAAGCATTTCTTCGAAGGCAAGCACCCGGCAGGCAACGTAGGCGTGCAGATCAGCCACATCAGCCCCATCCGCAAGGATGAGATCGTATGGACTGTTTCGCTGCTCGGCCTCGCCGCCATCGGAAGGCTCTTCCTGAAAGGCAGGTACGATGTCAGCCGCAAGGTCGCCATCTGCGGTCCTATGGCCATCGAGCCCTGCTACATCAAGAGCGTTCCCGGTATGCCCGTCAAGGCTATCCAGGGCCACTACGGCACCTGCACCGAGGACATCCGCATCGTCAGCGGAAGCATCCTTACCGGAGAGGCTGTCGGCACCGAAGGTTATCTCGGTTTCTATGACAACCAGATAAGCGTCCTCAGGGAAGGTGTCGAGCCCGAGCTCTTCGGCTGGATCAGGCCTCTGCGCTACAAGCAGTTCAGTACCGACCATACTTACTTCAGCTGGCTCACTCCCTGGCGCAAGTACGATCTCGACACCTGCCTGCACGGCGGTCCCCGCGCATTCATCATGAATGACAACTATTACGCAAAGGTTCTTCCTATGGACATCTATCCTCTCTACCTCGTCAAGGCCTGCCTTGCCGGAGACATCGAGAAGATGGAGAAGTTCGGCATCTACGAAGTCCTTCCCGAGGACCTCGCCCTGTGCGAGTACGTGGATCCTTCGAAGAACTACATTCAGGATATCGTTGCAAAAGGCATTGACCTGATGCTCAAAGAAATGGCTTAAAGATTATGTTGAAAGTATTTGAAAAGGGAGGAAAGCTCTACTGGCTGCACTCCACCGTCGATGCCTTTGAGACATTTCTTCACGTTCCCGGAACAGTAACCCGCAAGGGTGCACACGTCCGTGACTGCGTGGACCTCAAGCGCATCATCATCATCGCCCTCATCGCCGCCATTCCCGCCGCAATCTTCGGTATGTGGAATGTTGGTTACCAGCATTCGCTGGCAAACGGCACCGACTGGAACATCTTCCAGGAGTTCTGGTACGGATTCCTCAAAGTCCTTCCCCTCTACATCGTTTCCTATGTAGTCGGTCTGTTCTTCGAATTCGCCAGCGCTCAGATCCGCGGCGAGGAAGTGAACGAAGGTTACCTTATGAGCGGTTTCCTCATTCCCCTCATCGTTCCCGTCACGACTCCCCTCTGGATGCTCGCAGTTGCAGTCGCATTTGCAGTGGTATTCGGCAAGGAAGTGTTCGGAGGTACCGGAATGAACATCTGGAACCCCGCTCTTCTTGCACGCGCATTCCTGTTCTTCTCATACCCTAACAGTATGTCAGGCAGCAGCGTATGGGTTGCAGGCGCTCCCGACGCATTCACGGGCGCCACTCCCCTCGTGGTTGCAGCCGAGCAGGGCGCAGGCGCACTCGACTTCTGGACCCTCTTCTGGGGCGGATGCGCAGGTTCTGTTGGTGAGACTTCGGTCATCGCCATTCTTCTCGGCGCCATCATCCTTCTCTGGACCAAGGTAGCAAGCTGGAAGGTTATGCTCGGTTCCGTTCTCGGCGCAAGCTTCGTCGGAATCCTCGCAAACCTCTGCGGCGGCACGGACATTCCTTTCTACTACCAGTTCGTAATGGGCGGCTTCGCATTCGGTACCGTATTCATGGCAACCGACCCTGTGACAAGCGCACAGACCGAGGCCGGCAAGTGGATCTACGGAATCTTCATCGGAGCTGTCTGCGTGGTTGTACGCCTCTTCAACCCCGGTTATGCCGAGGGTATGATGCTTGCCATCCTGCTGGGCAACACCTTTGCACCGCTCATCGACCACTGCGTCACCAGCGTGCATATCTCACGTAAGTTCAAAAAATCAATTGCAGCCTAGTTATGAATACAAACAATAACGTATATACAGTCATCTACACGACAGTCGTGTGTGTACTGGTGGCGGCTATCCTTGCATTCGTTTCTCAGAAGCTCGGTCCCGCCCAGGCAGCAAATGAAAAGGCCGAAACCATCAGCCAGATCCTTACAGCCGCACAGTTCGGCCAGAAGGAGCACTGGCAGGAAATCGGCAATGCCGAAACAATCAAGTTCTTCGAGGAGAACCTCGCAGGTGAGCCCGTCGTTACTTCGACTTCGCAGCTCAAGGCTCTGAACTACCGCATCAGGAACGGCGAGCAGGGCATTGAACTTCCTGTTTACAAGTTCAACAACGGAATCAGCGTAGTTCCCGTCTACGGTGCAGGTCTCTGGGGCCCCATCTGGGGTTACATCGCCTTCGAAAGCGACCTCAAGACCATCGCCGGAGCATACTTCGACCACGAAAGCGAGACCCCGGGCCTCGGTGGAAAGATCAAGGACGATCCTTCGTTCCGTGCAAAGTTCAGTGGCAAGAGCGTGGATTTCGCAGCCGAGAAGCCTTTCGAGATTCTCAAGGGTGACGCTGCCGAAGGCCGTGACAACGCCATAGATGCTATTTCAGGTGCAACAATGACCAGCAAGGGTCTGAGCGCAGCCATCATCGAATGGATGAACGCTTACAAACCCGTTCTGGCAGCAACTACGGAGGAATAAGCTATGGGAAAAATGAAAGATACAGTATTGAAGCCGATATTCAAGGGCAACCCTATCACCGTCCTTGTTCTCGGTATATGCTCTTCGCTCGCAGTTACCGTCGAGCTCAAGGGAGCACTCGTAATGGCCCTTTCCGTAACGATCGTGACAGGTCTTTCAAGCCTTGTCTGCTCGCTCATACGCAAGACCATTCCCAACCGCGTGCGCATCATCATACAGCTTGTTGTGGTTGCGCTGATGGTTATCCTCGTAGACCAGTTCCTCAAGGCTTTCGAGGCCACATACGCAATCGACAAGCAGCTCAGCGTGTACATCGGACTCATCATCACCAACTGTATGGTAATGGGACGCATCGAGGCCTTCGCGCTCGGCAACAAGCCGGTTCCCTCACTGCTTGACGGTCTTGCAAACGGACTCGGCTACGGTATGATACTCGTAATCGTGGCTTTCGTCCGCGAGCTGCTGGGCAGCGGTACCCTCTTCGGATATCCGGTGCTCTCAGCCCTCGGCTATGTAAACAACGGTCTCGTGATTCTGCCCCCGATGGCCCTGATCATCCTCGGATGCATCATCTGGGTACACCGCAGCATCGACAAGGACCTCCAGGAGAAATAACTCTAACACGTACTGAATATGGAATACATAAGCTTATTCGTAAAGTCAATCTTCGTTGACAATATGATTTTTGCATACTTCCTCGGTATGTGTTCATACCTAGCAGTATCCAAAAATGTCAAGACGGCCAACGGCCTCGGCCTCGCCGTCATCTTCGTGCTCGCCTGCACACTTCCGCTCAACTATCTGCTGAACACATACGTGCTCAAGCCCGGCGCTCTTGCCTGGCTCGGCCCCAAGTTCGCAGAGGTTGACCTCAGCTTCCTCAGCTTCATCATCTTCATCGCGGTCATCGCTGCCTTCACACAGCTGGTCGAGATGATAGTCGAGAAGTTCCTCCCCTCGCTCTATTCGAGCCTGGGTATATATCTTCCGCTTATCGCCGTAAACTGCGCCATCCTCGGCGGTTCCCTGTTCATGCAGCAGAGGGACTTCGTCAACGTTGGTGAAAGCGCCGTTTACGCACTGGGCAGCGGCCTTGGCTGGTACCTGGCAATCGTAGCCCTTGCAGCGATACGCGAAAAGATGTCCTACAGCAATGTTCCCGCCGGCCTCAAGGGCATTGGCATCACCTTCATCACTGTAGGTCTTATGGGTATCGCCTTCATGGCATTTATGGGTATAGCACTTTAACGGGAGGACGGAACAATGACAAATACTTTAGTCAGCGCAATGGTTCTGATGGTCGTAGTGATCATCGTCCTCGTGGCAATCCTTCTTATCGTGAAGGCAGCCATCACCCCCAAGGGTACCGTGAAGATCGACATCAACGACGGCAAGAAGGTTCTTGACGTCCAGCCCGGCGGCAGCCTTATGAGCACACTCGCCGAGCAGAAGATCTTCCTCCCCTCCGCCTGTGGCGGAAAGGCCAACTGCGGTCAGTGCAAGGTCGTTGTAGAAGAAGGCGGCGGTGAGATCCTTCCCACCGAGGTCGGCTTCTTCAACCGCAAGCAGATCAAGGAAGGCTGGAGGCTCGGATGCCAGGTCAAGGTCAAGGACAACCTCAAGATAAAGGTAGCGGAGAGCGCCCTGAGCGTCAAGAAGCTCGAGTGTGAGGTAATCTCGAACGACAACGTCGCAACCTTCATCAAGGAATTCACCGTCAAGCTCCCCGAAGGCGAGAATCTCGAATTCAAGAGCGGCGAGTACATCCAGATCGACATCCCTGCATACGAACTCGACTTCAAGGATATCGACGTTGCACCCGAGTACAGGGCGGACTGGGAGAAATACGGTTTCTTCAACCTCCACTCTTCAACCCGACTCCTACCATCCGTGCATACTCAATGGCCTCTTATCCCGGTGAGAAGGGCATCATCAAGCTCAACGTCCGCATCGCAACTCCTCCTTTCGACA
>JAGHTP010000070.1 GCA_018065265.1 Candidatus Cryptobacteroides aphodequi
GCCGCGGCGACGAGGCACGTGCCGAAGAACTTTTCAACGCATACCGCAAGGACGACTTCGTGGACGAACTGCTCGAAAGCCGCGAGCGCGAGCTCTGCTACGAAGGCAGCCGCAAATACGACCTTATGCGCTTCAACAGGCTCGATGCAGCCCTCGAGTACATCTACAAAAAGCCTATCGCTACAGTGAACGACAAGGACTACTATCCCTGGAACTGCTACTTCCGCTTCGAGAGCGGTAAGCCTGTCGTGTTCGAGGAAGAGTATTTCGAGCCCTGCGTGCTTTCAATCAAGAGCAACTGGCGCCATTACAAGATGTGGGCGCCTATCTCGAGTCTGCAGATTTCTGCCAATCCTAACCTGAAACAGAACGCAAGATGGTAACAAGATATTTCAAACACATTTTACTGGCCGCACTTGCTGCTGCAGCCGTTTGTGCCTGTGCACCCGAGGAACGTGCATTCCCCGACGCCGTGCCCCAGGGCAATACAACTATCTCTTCTCTCAAGGCGGTTTTCAACCCCAGCCACAACGTTCCGGCAGGAACGAGCCTTTCTGCCTGGAAGCCGGCAAAGGGAGGACAGAAGTTCTCGATGATTTCAGAAAATGGCGGTGAACCTGCAACATTCGCCTTCCCCGACGGCTCCGAGCAGAAGCAGCTCGCATACGCCCTTTATCCGGACATCGAGATTGACTCCCTCTATCGCGGCTCCTTCTACCTCAAGATAAAGAGCGAGCAGAAAGCCGTCGAAGGAGGATTCGATGAATCGTTGTTCATAAGCGCCGGCCACATAGTCAAAGGAGATGTCACCCTTACACCTGTTGTGGGCAGCATAGGGTTCACCATCAACCAACCTGACATCCATTACGTCACCCTGGCATGCAAGGACAATGCAATTGCCGGAGCCGTAAAGATCGCGATGGGCGGTAACGTTGAAGTGAGCAAACTCAGCGGCGCCACAGGACGCGTCGAAGTCTCCGGCGATATGGCCATAGGCAAGAGCTATTCGGCCGTTGTAATGACAGACGACTACAAGTTCCTTGACGTAACGCTCAAGAACCAATTCGGCATTTCAGTATGGGAAGACCGCCTGGAAGTGAACGAGCACATTGCCGCCGGCGGTTCGTTCGACCTCGGTCTCATCGGCGACCCCAACGTATCGACCCTTACCGTCAGCTTCACTTCGGATGAGTTCGACGGCTACCGCGTGAAGAGGGTCGTTGGCTATGCCGACGGCTCCGCGAAGAAGATATTCGGTTCCGATGCCGATGATATCCTGCAAAGCGGACAGAACGTTTCCGTCAAATTCTACGGAGTGAAGTCGGTAGACTATTCCTCAACCAAAATCTGGTACGTATTCACACTCGAGAAAGACGGACAAAGGATAAATCTGCCCATTATGGAAGACGGTTTCCTCGTACCCGAGCGTTCCAATCTGAGTCTCGACCTCGGAAACCTGACCTCTGCACGCAACGCCGCTCCCTGGTACTGCAGCATAGACGACGGCCGCATAATGTCAGGCGCAGGCTTCGCATACGGCGATGCCAACACCTACCTCATCCAGTGCAAGGACAGCACATACTGCGACAATCTCGATCCCGACCCCGCCATCCCGCAGTCAGTAACCATCGACTACCGCCTCAGGGGCGAACTCTTCGGTTCACCTGCTCCGGAAGGCGTCACATTCAGGTGGCTCAGCGCCTATGACGGAATCTACACCCTGGACAAGTCGATAGGCAGCCACTCCATATTGTACGAAATCAGTACAGATCCTGCCAACTATACCGTAACAGTTACGAACAAAGGCGCCTTCGGAGGCTCACCCATCCTGCTTATGGAAAAGGATGGTCAGATACTCTGGGCCTGGACCTTCTGGAACATCGCAGCCGACGGAACCAGGCTGAAAGCCGTCGAGTTCGGCGACACCGGAGTCAAACTCGCCAATATGGACATAGGCCACTGCTCGGACCAGATCGATTCGCTCACCGCCCACTTCAAACAGATCAGATATTTCACCAACTACTACCAGTGGGGCAGGCCTATGCCTACCTTCTCAGGCAGCGGAGCAGGTGTATTCTTCGCACTCGGAGACCCTCGCAATGCGGCCAACGCAAAGGTTCCCGTATATGACCAGGGTCCTGTGACCACGGCCGAGGCCCTGAAGCATCCCGGATACCTGATTCAGTATCCTTTCACGCTCAACGAGGCATCGGAGAACCTCGAGGACTGGAACAGTGACGGTATTATCAACAACACCGACCTCTGGGGCGGCGGCAAGGACAAGGAAGCCGTTTACGGCAAGTCCATCTACGACCCGTGTCCGAAGGGCTGGAGGGTTCCGGACGCGAATACCTTCCTCAAGGCATTCCCCACTCCAAGCGCCACCGGTTACAGCACGGCACAGTTCCCTCAGATTGACACGATAGGATACCGTGCAGTCAACGTCTACGGAGTCTGGTTCCCTGTAAGCGGACACTTCCAGATGAACACCTCTATGGACGGATACGTTTCGCAGGCCGGATATGCACACAACAACTCCACCTGCTCGGGCAACTCCTTCTTCTGGACGAACACTCACCAGGACGGCACCAAATTCTACGCCTTCAGGCCCGATATCTACTACACCAAGCAGGAAGAGCTTACCGAGAACCCCGGGCGTATCATCAAGGTCGACCAGAAAGAGGCTGGATGTGCCCTGCCTGTACGTTGCCAGTATGACGAAAATGACAGATAAGGAAAAGATATGAAGTTGAAGGTTATTGTGTTGTTGTCAGCGTTGCTCTCTCTGCCGGTCTTTGCATCGGCAGAGGGCGCGACGGTTCCGCTCGCGAATGTGTACGGTAGAAACACCGTATCGCTCAACGGAGCGTGGCGCGCGATTGCCGACATTTACGACAGAGGGGAGAGAATGGGCTTCCAGAAAAATCTGAAAGCCTCCGGCAAGGACGATTTCTACGAGTACTCGTTCGACGAGGCTCTGCAATTGAATGTCCCCGGTGACTGGAACTGCCAGTACCCCGAATTCAAATATTACGAAGGAACCATCTGGTATGCGCGTCATTTCGACGCCCCCACTCCCGGCGAAGGCCGCCAGTTCCTGTATTTCGCTGGTGTCAGCTATCGCTGCAAGGTCTTCCTGAACGGAGAACAGATCGCTTCGCACGAAGGCTCGTTCTTCCCTTTCCAGGTTGAAGTCACGGGCAAACTGCTCGAGAAAGACAACTTCCTCGCCGTGGAGGTGAACAACCGCCGCACCGAGGACGCCATACCGGCGCTTGATTTCGACTGGTGGAACTATGGAGGAATCACACGTGACGTGATGCTCGTCTCCACCCCGGATGTATATGTGAACGACTGGTTCCTTTCGCTCGATAAGGATGACCTGCGTCGCATCAACGTGCAGGTCACGCTTTCCGAACCCGGCGAGCGCTGCCTCAGCGTCGAGATTCCCGAACTCAAGATAAAGAAGTGCGGACGCACCGATGATAACGGCGTGTTCCAGTGCTCCGTGAAGTCTTCGAAGATAAGCTACTGGAGTCCTTCTTCACCCAAGACCTACAAGGTTGTCATCCGCTCCGGCAAAGACACAGTCAGCGATGAGATAGGTTTCCGCGACATCCGCGTTGACGGGACGACCATCCTTTTGAACGGCAAGCCTTTCTTCGCGAAGAGCGTATCGTTCCACGAGGAGGTTCCGCAGCGTATGGGACGTGCCTGCACGGCTGAGGACGCGGCATATCTGATTGGCGAAGCGAAGGCTCTGGGCGCCAATATGGTGCGTCTGGCCCATTATCCGCAGAACGAGTACATCGTGCGTCTTGCCGAACGCGAGGGTATCGTCCTCTGGGAGGAGATTCCTCTCTGGCAGAAGATCAAGTTTTCGGACGAGGCGACTCTCGCAAAGGCGCTGGATATGTACAGCACTATGCTCTTGCGCGATCGCAACCGCTGCAATGTGTGCTTCTGGGGCCTCGCAAACGAGACAAGGCCTTCCGACGCCAGAAATGCTTTCCTCACCGTGCTGCTTGACAACGCCAAGAGCATCGACGACACCAGGCTCTACACACTTGCCGACGACATCGCAGACTACAATCCCGAGACGGGCATCGTGGAGATGAACGACCCGATGATAGACAAGGTCGATGTCGTGGCAATCAACAAATATCTTGGCTGGTATGCGAAGTGGACTTCGGAGCCTGCCGATATGAAGTGGAATGTCGCTCCCGGCAAGCCGCTCATCATATCCGAATTCGGAGGCGAGGCACTTTACGGCCGCCACGGTGACGAGACCGTAGCCTCGAGCTGGAGCGAAGAGTATCAGGCCAAACTTTACCGCGACAACCTTGCCGCATTCGAGAACATAGAGAACCTTGCAGGCATATCGCCCTGGGTGCTGTTCGACTTCCGCTCGCCGAGGCGCTGTTTCCCCGGCTTGCAGGACGGCTGGAACCGCAAAGGTCTTCTCTCCGACCAGGGCGAAAGGAAAATGTCCTGGTACATAATGAATGAATACTATAACCACAAATAGCACAATGAAAACACAGGAATTTTACATTGAACCTTCAGCGGAGGTCATCAATGTCTGCACGGCCGAGGTGCTGTGCGGGTCCGTTCTCTCCGGACCCGGACCGGAAAAGTTCGAAGAGGGAGATGAGAACATATTAATCTTTCAAATGTAGAGCAACATGAAAAAGTCAGTATTTTTTATCCTTGCTGCTGCAATTTGCGCTGCATCCTGCGACATGCAGATTGGTATTGAGTCTGTAAAACCCGCCGCTGCCGGCAGAACATTCACCGCCACAATGGAGCCTGTCACCAAGACCGACCTCGACAACCTGTCGCCGGTATGGACCGAGGGAGACAGCATAAGCGTATTCGATGCCAATGGCACCAATTTCAAGTTCATCGCTTCCGGAACCGGTTCTTCAGTATCATTCACACAGTCTAAAGATACTCCCGGCGAGCTGGCCGGAGATGAATTCTACGCAGTGTACCCCTATAGCGACGCCCTCGTATTTAACAGTGGCTCCGTTACACTTTCCACACCCCTTTCACACACCGTTATGGGAAAGGCATTCACTTCCGCAAGAGCCGCAGTGATGACCGCCCACACAACCGGTGATGAATTGAATTTCAAGAACCTCTGCTCTCTGATCAGCTTTACCATTCCCGAGGGGCTTGGCGTAACCGAGCTTTACATCTACGCTGCGGGCCAGCTTCTGGCAGGAACGGTTACTGCAACAATTGCCAGTGACGGCACACCTACAGCCTCCGCTCCCACGGATGGAGATGGAATCAACCTTGTCGCGAGTGAAGGCACAATTGCCGCAGGTACATACTATATGCCTGTAATCCCCGGATCCTATTCCAACATCCGCGTTAAGCTCACCTATGCCGAAGCCGGCGACCATAATGTAACCGTATCGGATGCTTTCAGCCTCAATGCCTTCACAGCTGCCCGCAACAAGGTGAACAGCATAGGAACCCTTTATGACACCCGCAGCTGGTTCAAGTGGCTTACCTTTGAAGACGGTAACGTACCCGGAACCACGATTCTCTCCTCCGACAGGGCGGGCACATTCACTGTTGCAGAGAACCCCGTCAAGAATTCGGACGACTCAAGCGATAACGTTCTCAAGCAGGCCATAGGTTCCGGTTCGACATCGGGATTCTTTACAATCCTTTTCAGCAAAATCAATTCAAGCATTCTTGGACGTGCGACTTCATTCAAGTTAAACATCTGCCTGGCCACTACAGACAACGGCGGCAACAAGTATTTCCCTCAGGGCCGTTTCAACGGAGCCTCTGCCAACCACGTGTTCCCCGCAAGAATCAACGGAATATCCCCTGCCGGCGATACCTTCACAAAAGAGGAAATGCTCGCAGCCTACAAATGGGACGGCTGGAACGTGATAGAGTTCGACGCTTCCCAGATTGGAAAGTCATCATTCGCGGACATCTCGTCGTTTATGGTTCGTCCTGCGGTATGGTCGACAGGCTCGAACGGAAGCGGTCCACTGAATTTGTACTACGACAACTTCGGTTTCGGATTCGACAAATAACAGATACACAACAAACCTATCAACATATTATTATTCATCAAGTATGAAAAAATCAATTCTTCTCGCAGCCGCAGCGCTTCTTTGCCTTGCTGCCTGCCAAGACAACAAAAAGCCCCAGGGCCCTTCAGAGCCCGAAGTAAAGGGTGAAAAATTCACCGCCACACTTGAGGCACTTACCAAGACAAGCGTCCAGGACGCCCAGCTCTGCTGGGAGGAAGGCGACTCGGTAAGCATCTTCGACGCTGACGGAAAGCACTTCAAGTTCATCGCAACCAAGAGCGGTGTCGAGACTGAACTCCTCCAGTCTGAAGAGACTCCCGACGACCTCAACCTCGAAGGCGCCATCTATGCAGTTTATCCCTACTGCGACACCACCGAATTCGACCACGGCGACGTAGTGATCACTATGCCTACCGTACGTCAGTTCGCAAGCAATCACCTTTCATCGACAAAGGCCAGCATCATGACCGCGATGACAGTCGACAAAACTCTCGAATTCAAGAACCTCTGCAGCTATCTCGAAGTTGACCTTGCCGAGAACACCAACATTACCGATGCATACGTTTACGCTGGCTTTACCGAAGGTGAAGAGCACGCCATTGCCGGAAAAGTCAAGGTTGAAATCACTTCCGAAGGCACTCCCACAGTCAGGGAAATCCTTGAGGCGGACGGCATCAATATCTTCTCTGCCGGCGAGTCAGGCATTATCCCTGCCGGCAAGTACTACATCCCCGTTCTCCCCGGAAACTACAACAACATCAGGGCAAAGCTCAACTACGCAGCCGAGGATATCAACGAGACCGTAAACGCTTCCGACATCTTCAAACTCGGTCCCTTCACCGCAGAGAGGAACAAGATCGTTTACGTCGGTGAGGTTTATGACACCCGCGACTGGTTCAAGTGGCTTACATTCGAGGACGGTACAATCCCCGAAGCCAACTTCGGAGCAGATCACGCCGGAACATTCGATGTAGTGAACAACCCCTGCTCGTGCGAGATGAACAGCAGCGCAAAGTGCCTTGTTCAAGAAATTACAAGCTCTAGCTCAGGCTACTTCACAATCGTGCCTGCGCCCAGGGGACAGACTCCCTGGAAGATCAACACCAGCACTCTTAAACGCTGCCTGGGCATCAAGCTCAACATATACATAGGCGGCAACGACTGTGATCATTTCTATCCCCGTCTCAAGTTCTCTGCCGGAGACGCATATCTTCCTGCCAGGATCAACGGACAGACCCCTGCCGGTGCCGACTGGACTCAGAACGAGCTCGACGCAGCCTACAATTGGGATTCCTGGAACGAGATCGAGTTCTATGCTAGCCAGAAGGCTCTTGAGAACCTCGAGACCGTTGACGGCTACCTGTTCCGTCCCACCGCCACAATCGAAGATAAGAGCACTGCTCCCGGGGCAAGCGGCTCGATGATTGTTTATTACGACAACATCGGCTTCACATTCAGGCCCCTCAAATAACTGGAAGCGCTTTCAACAGCGCCAGCCAGAAAAAAAATAATCAAGAGGTCGACTGGAAACGGTCAGCCTCTTGTCATTTCACACGGGCGAGTTGCCAGCAAAAGAAGAAGCTGTAGCAACTCTCATTTTTAGACAATTTCTCCGTCCGGACAACGATGTTCGTACAATTTTATTTAACTTCGCGTGATTTCAGTCAGCCGTGCTGATGGCAACAACAGAATACTATATTAACGTTTATAAATCAAAAAATGAAAACAAAACTCTTAACTCTTGCCCTCGCGGCCCTCATAATCGGGCTTCTGGGTTCCTGCAAAAAGGACAATGGTCCGGAAACACCCAAGCTTCCGGAGGGTGCACTTTCCGGTGAGTTCAGTGTCGGCGCCACTAAGAAGGTTCACTTCTCGAAGGGCAACATCTTCTGGGATGGCGATTCATACGAGTTCGAAGAAAATCAGTACACCATCGGCACCTGGAATGCAGAAAATCACGTCAACTACTTCTTCTGGAGCAACAGTTCTTCTGTTGCGGGAGCTGCAAGCTATGCTGATGCAAGCGCTGCCGCCAGCGACGTGTTCTTCACCAACGCTACGGCAGTGACAGCCAAAGCTGATTTCACTGTAAACGGAGTAACCGGCGAGTTCCGCACACTCTCTGCCGAGGAATGGACATATATTCTCTCTACCCGCACAAACGCAGCGGACCTCCTCGTCGAGGACGTGACAGTATGTGGCG
>JAGHTP010000023.1 GCA_018065265.1 Candidatus Cryptobacteroides aphodequi
ACGAGCGCTAAAACACTCTCAACCAGCTTCTTACCGAGATGGACGGCTTCGGCAGCAACAGCGGCGTGATTGTTCTTGCCGCCACCAACCGTGCCGACATCCTCGACAAGGCGCTTATGCGTGCCGGCCGCTTCGATAGGCAGATTCACGTCGACCTTCCCGAACTCAAGGAAAGGGTGGAGATATTCAAAGTCCATCTCAAGGGCCTTAAGGTCGCCAAAAACTTCGACGTCGAGTTCATGGCCAAGCATACGCCCGGTTTCAGCGGCGCCGACATTGCAAATGTCTGCAACGAGGCCGCTCTTACCGCAGCAAGGCGCAACAAGAAGTCGATCGACCGTCAGGACTTCCTCGATGCCGTTGACCGCATAGTCGGCGGAATCGAGAAGAAGAACAGCATCATCACTCCTGCCGAAAAGCGCAGCATAGCATATCACGAGGCCGGTCACGCTGTTGTCAGCTGGCTCCTGCCCAATGCCGATCCTCTCTTCAAGGTTACACTCATCCCGCGTGGCAATGCGCTCGGTGCGGCCTGGTATCTGCCTGAAGAACATAAACTGCAGACCCGAAGCCAGATAGAGGACGAGATGTGCTCGCTCATCGGTGGACGCGTTGCTGAGGAAATCATCAACGGCGAACCTTCGACGGGCGCCCAGAACGACCTCGAACGCCTCACGAATATGGCTTACAGTATGGTCCAGTACTTCGGTATGTCCGACAAGATCGGTAACCTCAGCTTCTACGACAGCACCGGAGCCCGTGGCTACGAATTCAATAAGCCTTATTCCGAGAAGACTGCCGAGGCTATGGATGCCGAGGTGCGCAGGATTGTTGACGAGATACACGCGAAGACCCTCGCTCTTCTTACCGAATACCGAAGCCAGTGGGAGTCCGTTGCAAAACTTCTCCTCGACAAGGAAGTGATATTTGCAGAAGATGTCGAGGCTATCCTCGGCCCGAAAGTCAAACCCGCCGAACCCGCTGCCGAGCAGGTTACGGAAGAAACCAATACCGAAAGCAATGAGCAACCTGCTTAAAAGGTGCATCTTCGGGCTTCTTTACGGAGCCGTTGTGTTCTGCGGACTATATTTCGAGAAGGCGTTCGCCCCGCTGATGATTGTCCTTGGCTGTATGGCTATGGCCGAATTCAACAGAATGGCTTCGGGCGGAAATACCCCGCGCGTCGCCGAATTCGCCAGCTATCTTGCCTTCTTCATAGTTTTCGGCACCGTGCTGCTCTCGAGCATAGGTGAAATGAGCCCGCGCTACTTTGTGCTCGGCCTCATTCCCGTGCTTGCCATTCCGGCTTCGGCTGTTTTCAGCCGCGCTTACAGGCAGAATCTCGATTCGCTGGTATGGATGATGGCCGGTCTGGTGTATATCGCTCTGCCTATCTGCCTTAGCCCGCTGCTTGTTTACGGAAGCGGCGAATTCAACGGACTGCTGATGCTTGGCATTACGTTCATCATCTGGCTGTCGGATATCGGCGCCTACGCTATTGGAACGCTGCTGGGGCAGAAGAGTACTTCACGCAAGCTTGCTCCTGAAATCTCGCCCAAGAAATCGTGGTGGGGTTTTGCAGGCGCGCTGATTTTCGGCATTGGTACAGCTGCCGCGCTGAAGGCGCTCGGCGTGTTCGGGTTCAGCTATGTACATTGCCTTGTACTCGGGGCGCTGACAAGTGCCGCCGGAGTTCTTGGCGATCTGGTGGAATCGGTATTCAAGCGCCACTTCGGCCTGAAGGACAGCGGAAACGTCATTCCGGGCCACGGCGGCATCCTGGACAGGATAGACAGTCCGCTCGTGGCAATCCCCGTTGCCGGGCTTTATCTGTTTATTGCCGGTCTGCTGTAATCAGGGCCAGAAGCCTGTCGGCTGCTTCACTCTCAGGAACGTGCTTCTCAACGGGCACGTTCTTTTTGTATATGGACACCTTGCCGCCGCCTTCGCCCACATAGCCCCAGTCGGCATCTGCCATCTCGCCGGGGCCGTTGACTATGCAGCCCATAACGGCTATTACTATGTTGCCGAGGTGCGCGGTCTTTGCCATCACCTCTTCGTAGGCTTTCTGGAGGTTGTACATCGTGCGGCCGCAGCCGGGGCAGGCAATGTACTCGGGACGGTAGAAACGGCGCCTTGCGGCCTGCAGAATCTCGTTTTTGAGGTGCTCGTCCTCGACGGGGATGTCATCGACCTCGCGGTTCATGAGCGCCGGGCCCCAGGTGCACGCGCTGCTGAGCATTTTGAGCTCTTCGGCGCTGAGCACGGGCTCGTGACGGGCGCTGTAGCGGGCTGCGAGGTATCCGGCAACAGGAAGTTCGTTCACGGGGTCTTCGGTGAGCGAGACACGGATTGTGTCGCCGATCCCTTCGCTCAGAAGCGTCGCTATGCCCACGCAGCTCTTGATGCGGCCGCTTTCACCGCCTCCTGCCTCGGTTACGCCGACGTGAAGAGGGAAGATATGGCCTTCGGCCTTCATCATCTGCACAAGGGCGCGGTAGGCCTGGACCATAGTTACGGTGTTTGACGATTTGAGCGAAACCACAACCGATAGGAAATCGCGCTCCACGCACATCTCTATCCACTCCATTGCAGCGCGCGCCATTGCTTCGGGCGTGTTGCCGTACAGGTTGGTGATGTACTCGCCGAGCGAGCCGTGGTTGACGCCTATCCTTATTGCTGTGCCGTTGGCGCGGCACACTTCTATGAGCCTTGCGAACTGTTCGCGGGCCTTGTCGTGGTCTTTATGGAAGTTGCCGGGATTGATGCGGACCTTGTCGACGAGCGGCGCTACGGCTATGGCCGTTTCGCTGCTGAAGTGTATGTCGGCTACGATGGGCACGAAGCAGCCTTCTTCGCGAAGAGTCCTGCGTATGGCGGCTATGTGCTCGACGTCCTGCATTCCGGGGACGGTGATGCGTATGAGTTCGGCTCCTGCTGCGGCCATAGCCCTGCACTGGGCGAGGGTGGCCTGCTCGTCGCAGGTGTGCGTGTTGCACATCGTCTGTATGGCTATGGGGCGGCCTCCGCCTATGACAAGTCCGTCGGTTCCTATCCTGACGGGCAGGGTCCTGAGTCTATTCTGTACCATAAACTATGTCGTGCGCCTCTTTGCGCAGGTCCTTTGTTGTCTTGCCGTAACGCCTTGTCAGATGCACGTGCAGGCTCACATTGAAGATGATATCGAGCGGCGTGGCGTAGCGGTAGTATATCTTGTTGCGGTCGGCGTATTCGCAGTCGGCGGGGTACCGCGAATCGGGAGCGAAGAAGCTCGACCAGCCGTAGCGGACAAGGGCGCCCGCGTGAATCTCGATGGGGTCGAAGATGAATCCTATGGCCGCGCCGCCCATAATACCGTAGTCCCACTGGCGGTCGGTGTCGTAGAACGAGTATTTGTGCTCTTCGAACTTGGGAATGTAGTCCCTGAAGATGGTGTGCTCGACATCGGGAGACATTGTGCGCTCTATGCTGTAGCGGTAACCGCCGTAGATGCCGGCGCTTCCCATAAACTTGAGGAACTGCGAATCGAAGTGAATCTGGGCCATGAAGGGAATCTCCCAGGTCTCGATCTTCACCTCGGAGCAGAGGTCGTTGGGATAGAAATAGAGTGTCTTCTCCTTGCCGGCAGGTTTGAAGCGGTAGCCTTCGTTTCCGTGGGCAAAGCCTACCTGCACGCCGAAATAGGGGAGATAGTCGAACATCTTCTCGTAGTGCGTGAGGAGGATGGAATAATATCCGGGCACATAGGGACGTATCTGCGACGATACCTTGGGGTTGAGCGAGGCGCTTGTCATAGTCACGCCGTACGACACGCCGATCATCGTGTAGTTGTTGATCTTCGTACGGGCCTTGAGCGTTACTGTGTCAAGGTAGACTTCGCTGTAGATGACGTCCTTCCCGTTCGAAGGCATATTCGCCGCAAGGCTGTCAGTAGCGAATGTGCCTGCGGCTCCGCCACCCTGCATTACGGCAACATTGCCGTCCTGGGCCGCGGCGCCAAGAGAAGAAAGCACAAAGGCTAGAAGACTGAGTAATATCGGTTTTCTCATTTGAACAGTTCGGGTATGTCAATAGTCTGCGTCAATTCGCAGCTGGGCATTATTTCTATGTAGTCCTTGTCTTCGAGCTTGAAGAAGCGTACGGGCTCGGGCTGACGGTGCTGAAGGAGGTCACCGGTATCGACAAGCGAGTTGCGGTTGCCGTCGTCAGTAACCCTTATCGAGTATTTGCCTTCCTTGAGGTAGGGGAATACGAGTTGCGTGGGCTTGTCAATTATGTAGCGGCGCTTCACGTTGGCTTTCTTGTCGTCGAGGAGTTCGACTATGAATTTGCGGTCAACGCCCTGCATATCGAGCGTGAGTGTGCTCAGGGCATCGTCCGTGGGCAGTTTGAAACGCACCTCGGTACTGTCGGAATAGTGTCCGTTGATGTCGCGGAAAGCGTGGTGGGCGACCTTGAACACATATTCGTAACCGGTCTGCAGCTTGACATCGGGCCTGAGGATGTAGTGCCTTATGTCGGCTGTATCGGCCTCGACCTTGAATGTGCCGGGCAGCTCCTTCTGCTTGGGGTTGATGTATGTGAAGCGTATGGAGTCGAAGTGCTCGTAGATGATGGGCAGGGCGAAGTTCACGTTCACGCCTTCCTGCTCGACGAGTTCGGGCACGGCCTCGAATTTGGCAACACAGATGGTGTCTTCGTGCTTGAGGTCCTTGAGTGCGGCGCGGCCCTTCTTGCGCGTGCCTATGCCTTCCTCGAAGAGCTTGAAGTTTTCAAGCGTGGGGACAAGAGCTCCGAGCGAGTCTGTCTTGCGGTAGTTTACCCAGAGGCGCAGGGTGTCGGGCGCGCGGCGACGGTCGTTGATCCATATCTCGAGACTGTCCTGCTCCTGATTGAAGCGTGTGATGAGCTGGTCGGCACGGTAGCCGGGAATCCAGAGCGAGTCAATCCAGGCGTCCTGGGCCGCGAACTTGAGGAATGCGACCCTCGGAGCGGTGCGGCCGTGGTTGGATATCATCTGCTTGGTGTTGCGCTCCTTGAACACGTTTATGGTGTACTGGGCGGTGCGGCTCTGGCATCCGAGCGTATCCTTCACATCGAAGCACTGCATCTCGGGTATTGTGTCGTTCACCTTCATCGAGGGCCTGATGAGCGAGTCGATGAAGCCCACGAGTTCGGTTCCTGGGTCGTAGATCTTGTTGTTGTTCTCGTCCTTGATGGCGTACAGGCGGTAGAGCGTGTCGGCGATGTAAGGCAGGCTGAAGAAGCCCCAGTCGTCGGTCTTGCAGACTGCGTCGGGCCTGTGCAGGAAGACTGCCGAGTCGGCCAGGTCGCTGTAGAGCAGAACCGTCATATCCTTGAGGGGCGCGAGCGAGCTGCAGTCCTGAACGATTCCGGTTATGAGCATCGAATCAATGCTCTCTCCCGTACTGAACGCGAATGCGTAGCCGGGGAAGGGGTTGTCTTCGTTATTGTCGGATATCGCTCCGGTGAAGCTGATAGAGTAGGTCCTGCCGGGCTCGAAGTCCTCTTCGAACCAGACTATCACATCCTTGCCGCTGATCTTTGTCTTTGCGGCCTTCTCGCTCGGAGGCGAGAGGAGTATGTTGTTGGCTGACTTCACCTTTACATACTCGTCGAAGGTGAAGCGGAACTTGGCTCCGCTCGTAGGCACGTTCACCGCGCCGGGATAGGGCTTCGCATAGATGAGCGCAGGGGGAATGGTGTCCTTGTCGCCACCTGTCGGAGCCTGTGTCGTGTTGGCGCAGGAGTGCGAGAAGAGCATAGGCACGAAGATGGCGGCCGATGCAAGTACGGGTAGCAGGTTATTTCGTTTCATCCTGTATGTCTGTGCGGACGACACTTTGTATGCCGTCGAGTTTCTGAATGTGTTCTATCATACGTTCCAGCGAGTCGCGGTCGTGTACGAGCAGTTCGATTTCGCCTTCGAATATGCCTTTGTCGCAGGTGAGCACGAGCTTGCGCATATTGATGCCCATTACCACCGAGATGGAACGTGTAATCTCGTTGAGAAGGCCCATACGGTCGATTCCCTTGATTACAATGCTCACGGGGAAGTCGGAATCCTTCTTGTTATCCCAGTCGGGAACTACCATCCTGTCTCCGAACTTGGCTGCGAGGCTCTCGGCGACGCGGCACGACTTCTTGTGGACGTGGATGATGCCCTCCGAACTGCGGAAACCTACGACCGGATCGCCGGGAATCGGGCTGCAGCAGGTGCAAACCTCGTACCGTTCGGAGCCTATGGTCATTATACGGCCGGACTTGCGTCCTGCCGATTCGAGTGTGAGGGCATCCACCTTGGCCGCTTCCTGCGGGAGGTTGGTCTTGATATAGTCAATTACCTGACGGCGCGCGTGGCGGGTCTGAAGGAACTGAAGCCACTCTGCCTTGGGCTCGCCGCTCTCTGCGGTGATTATTTCTACCTGGTCGCCGGAACGTAGCACGTGCGAGAGGGGACAGAGCTTCATATTCACCTTTGCGGCTATGGAATGGTGGCCGATGTGCGTGTGGATGAGGTAGGCGAAGTCAAGTGCCGTGGCACCGCTCTGGATGGCTATCTGCTGGCCCTTGGGCGTGAATACGAGTATTTCCGAAGCGATAAGGTCCTTGTGAATGATGTCCAGGAGCTCGAGCGCGCCGAGGTCGGGGCTTTCGATGACTTCCTTCACCTTTTCGAGCCAGCGGTCCATTTCGGAGTCGTTCTCGCTGGCGTAGCCGTTCTGCTTGTATGCCCAGTGGGCGGCGATACCCTTCTCGGCGATATCGTCCATTCGCTTTGAGCGTATCTGTACCTCCACCCAGGCGCCGCCGGGGCTCATCAGGGTGCAGTGCAGGGCCTCATAGCCGTTGCTCTTGGGCTGCTTGACCCAGTCGCGCAGACGGTCGTTGCGGCTGTTGTAGAGGCTGGTCACTATGGCGTAGATATCGTAACAGCCTTTGCGTTCCCTCAGGAGCGAATCTTCGGCCGAACCGGGGTCGAATACTATACGCACGGCGTAGAGGTCGTAAACCTGGTCGAAGGGAACGTTCTTCGTGCGCATCTTGTGCCATACCGAATAAGGGGTCTTGATGCGCTTGATTATCTGGAAATTGTATCCTTCGCGCCTGAGCGCCTCTTCGATTGGCTCGACGAAGTGGTCGATGGCGTTCTGGCACTCGGCCGCCTTCGATGCGATGAGCTCCGAAATGGCTTTGTAGTCTTCGGGTTCCTTGTATCGGAGCCAGATGTTCTCCATCTCGCTCTTTATGTTGTACAGGCCGAGCCTGTGGGCGAGAGGGATGAAGATGTACATTGTCTCGGAAAGGATCTTGTCGCGCTTGTGCTCGGGCATGAACTCGATTGTGCGGCAGTTGTGAAGCCTGTCGGCAAGCTTTATCAGCACGACTCGGGCGTCGTCACCCAGGGTGAGGAGTATGCGTTTGAAGTTTTCCGCCTGCATGCTCTTGGATTCGTACTGGGCGTAGGGGAGGGATGCGCGGTCCTCGTTGTCGAGGACTGTCTTTATCTTGGTGAGGCCATCGACAAGCTGGGCGATCTTGTCGCCGAAAAGCGAGCGTACGTCATCGACCGTGTAGTCGGTGTCTTCAACGACATCGTGCAGAAGCGAGGCAACGATGCTCTTGTATCCGAGGCCGATGTTCTCGACCACTATCCTCGCCACTGCGATGGGATGCAGGATATAGGGCTCGCCGCTGCGCCTGCGCACGTCTTTGTGTGCATCGTTGGCAAAATCGAACGCCTTCTGCACGACCGCGAGCTCGGAGGCGTCGCGGCAGCGCTTTGCGGCCACCTCTTTTAGTGCCGCGTACTCACGTTCTATGAGTGAGAAGTCGTTCTTGTCGAATGGTTTGAAATCCATAAGCTAAAATAGGGTAAGGTTGTCGTCGGCCGCGGCGGGAAAGATGCTCCTCGCTGCCTCGGGCAACATTCCGATGAATTCACTTTCGCCTACCACGGGTATGCCGAGTTCGGCGCATTTCGCTATCTTTTCCGGGCCGGGTTTTTCTCCGGCGAGCAGGAACGAGGTCTTGCCGCTGACGCTTCCTGACGGCTTGCCTCCGTTCTGTGCTATTATCTCTTTAATGGCATCGCGGGAGATTGAGAAAGTCCCGGAAACAACAATTGTCTTTCCTTCAAGGGCATCGGAAAGCTTTGTCCTTTCCGTGCGGTCTTCGAACTGCAGTCCTGCATTGCGCAGACGGCTGATGAGTATCGAATGACGGGCGTCGGCCATATAGTCGAATATGCTGCGGGCCGTGACGTCGCCTATGTTGCGCACGGCGGCAATGTCTTCGACCGAGGCGGCCATAAGGGCGTCCACGCTGCCGAAATGGCGCGCTATGTCTTTTGCCGTCTGCTCGCCCACATAACGTATTCCAAGGGCGTAGAGGACCCTTTCGAAGGGCACCTGACGGCTTTCATCCAGGCTCTGGCGGAAACGGATGGCCGATTTCTCCTTCCATCCTTCGAGGCTCGTGAGCTGCCAGGGCATAAGGTCGTAGAGGTCGGCCGGGGTCTGGGCGAGACCGAGGTCGAACATCTGTTCTATCGTTGCTTCGCCGGCGAGGATGTCCATCGCCTTGCGTGAGCAGAAGTGCAGGAGCCTCCCCTTGATCTGCTGGGGACAGGCGTCCTGGTTGGGGCAGAACCACTTCGCTTCGCCTTCGGGGCGGATGAGCGGTGTGCCGCAGTCGGGGCAGGTTGCAGGGAATTCGGGCTCCTTGAGGTCTGCACGGCGCTTCGAGAGCTCGACTCCGGTAATCTTGGGGATGATTTCGCCTCCCTTTTCAACGTAGACGAAGTCGCCCACGCGTACGTCGAGAAGCTTTATCTGGTCGGCGTTGTTGAGTGTGGCACGCTTCACCACGGTGCCGCTCAGCAGCACGGGGGAGAGGTTGGCTACGGGCGTTACGGCTCCGGTGCGGCCCACCTGGTAGTCGATGCTGAGCACTTCGGTCAGAGCCTGCTCGGCCTTGAACTTGTACGCAGTGGCCCAGCGGGGCGATTTGGCCGTGTAGCCGAGTTCGCGCTGGCAGTCGAGTTCGTTGATCTTGATGACGATTCCGTCCGTGGCGAAGGGGAGGCTCTTGCGGGCCGTGTCCCAATGCGCGATGTACTCCTTGATCTCGTCTATGCCGTGGCAGATGCGTCTGTGCTCGCTGACGGGAAGGCCCCAGCTCTGCGCTTTGGCGAGGAGTTTGTCGTGGGTGAGGGCGTCGCTGTAGCTTTCGGCCGGAATGTGGTAAAGCGTGCAGCAGAGGCCGCGTTTCGCAACTTCGGCGCTGCTCTGCAGCTTGAGTGAGCCGCTGGCCGCGTTGCGGGGATTGGCGAACGGTGCCTCTTCGTCGCGCTCGCGCTGTGCGTTAAGGGCGTCGAACGAAGCGTAGGGCATAAGTATTTCGCCGCGAATCTCGAGGTCTGCGGGGAAGTTGCCCTTCAGACGGTGCGGAATGCCGGCGATGCGGCGTACGTTTGAAGTGACGTCGTCGCCCTTGGTTCCGTCGCCGCGGGTCAGGGCCTGGGCGAGTTCGCCGTTGCGGTAATTGAGGCAGATGGCAGTTCCGTCGAACTTCAGTTCGCAGCAGTAGGTGAAGCTGCGTCCTTCGAGCAGTTTGTCGGCACGTGTGGCGAATTCCTCTATCTCCGATATGCTGTAGGTGTTGGCCAGCGAGAGCATAGGGTAGCGGTGTGCGCGCTGCACGAATCCGCCTTCGTGGTTGTCGTCGAGGTCGGACCCCACGCGTACGGTGGGCGAGTCGGCGCTCTGCAACTGAGGGAAGGCTTGCTCGAGGTCGCGAAGTTCGTACATCAGATGGTCGTAATCGTAGTCGCTCATCTGAGGCGCGCTCTGCACATAATAGAGCCTGTTGGCTTCGGAAAGCTGTTCGCGGAGGTCATATACCCGGATGGCGGCATCGACCGACTCCTGCAGGGGCTGGCCCTGGGGCAGGAGAAGGGTGCGTATTCCCAGCTTCTCGGCTGCCTGGGTGTTGATGGGGTTGTCGTCTATGAAAAGTATCTCGGCCGGAGCGTAGCCGCTGCGGCGTATCGATTCGCGGAAGATCTCTTCCGACGGCTTCATCATCTTCAGTTTGAAGCTGTAGAAGGTGTCGGTGAAGGTGCCGTTGTAGTCGAGGCCGGCTTCGGTGCATTTCTCGACGAACTGCGCGGAAGCGAGGGGGTTGTTGTTGCTCAGGATGAACAAGTCGTATCCCCTTGCCTTCAGCGCTTTAATGTAATCCATCTTCTCGCGGTCGACCGTGGGCTCGAGCATGCTCAGGAAGGCATCTTTCACCTGCTGGGGAGTGGTGCCCGGATTGCAATGTTCCAGGCACAGCTCCACGAAGCGGTCGGTGTCGATGTCTCCGTGTTCGAAATCGCCCACGAATTTTTTCTGATGTGAGGGGTCGAGATACTCGCCTATGTCACTGAAGCCCAGCGCACGGTAGTTGCGGCGGCTGCGTTCCATATCGAGGTCACGAAGGACCCCGCCCATATCGAAGAAGATGGCTTTTATCATACCGTTTTATTTGCTCTGCTCGAGCTGGAGGGTCTTTGTGGTCTGGTCGCAAACCTCAGAGGGTCCCCAGTACTGGATGGAGCCGGGATAGAGGTAGCAGGTCTCGTTGGCCCACTCCTCGCGCCTCTGTGCGAAGTACTTGTACGGAGCGCCGTCAAGTTCCACGAGAGCCTTGCGGATAACGGGTTTGAATTTGCCTGCACGCTTCTCGAGGTTCATCATCATAGTGATGGGCACACCGCCTGCGATCCACTCCTCTGCGGGAGCGGTTGTGTTGCGGATGACTGACATATAGCCTGTCTTACCGGCAGCGATGAGCCTTGATGCGTTGAAACCGAGTGAGTAGCAGTAGTCGGCGTCGAAGTTCGAAGGAGCGGCGCAGCGGCCTTCGTAGCCGAAGAAGTGGTGCTGTGCGGAGAACTTGCCGCAGTAGGTGCCTGCCTTCTTCATCTCGGCGAGCTTGCGGGCTACCATACGTGAGAGGAGCTTCTCTGTCTCGATGAGCGATACCTGAACGTTGCCGTGAGGGTCGCGGTCGAGTGCGAGCTGGCTTGCCACGTCAGCGGGGAGGCTCTCGAACACTGCAAGGTTCTCGGCGCTGAGGTGAGCCTTCACGTATGCGATCTGGTTCTCACGCTCCACGGCCTTGGCCTCGTCGGTAGCGAGTGTGTCGTTGAGCTCGGCGATGAGCTTCTTGATTGCGGGGATGAACTCGATGAGTCCTTCGGGGATGAGCACTGTACCGAAGTTGTTGCCCTTGGCTGCGCGTGCTGCGACTACCGAAGCGATGTACGAAACGATGTCGTCGAGGCTCTGGGCCTTCTTCTCGACTTCCTCTGAGATGAGGCAGACGTTAGGCTGGGTCTGGAGTGCGCACTCGAGAGCGATGTGGCTGGCGCTGCGGCCCATCAGTTTGATGAAGTGCCAGTATTTGCGTGCCGAGTTGCAGTCGCGCTCGATGTTGCCGATGAGTTCGGAGTATGTCTTGCAGGCTGTGTCGAAGCCGAACGAAGCCTCGATCTGCTCGTTCTTGAGGTCGCCGTCGATGGTCTTGGGGCAGCCGATAACCTGAACGCCGTAGTTCTTTGCTGCGTAGTATTCCGCGAGCACGCAGGCGTTGGTGTTGCTGTCGTCACCACCGATGATCACGAGGGCCTTGATGCCGAGTTCGCGCAGGATTTCGATACCCTTCTCGAACTGGTCCACTTCCTCGAGTTTGGTACGGCCGGAGCCGATGATGTCGAATCCGCCGGTGTTGCGGTATGCGTCCATGATCTCGGGAGTGATTTCCATATACTTGTGGTCAACGAGTCCGCCGGGGCCCATGAGGAAGCCGTAGAGCTTGTTCTCGGGATTGAGGCTCTTGATGCCGTCGAAGATACCGGAAATGACATTGTGCCCTCCGGGAGCCTGGCCGCCGGAAAGGATTACACCTACGTTGAACTTGGGAGCCTTGGCTGTTGCAGCGTCTGCACAGGCGAACTCGACTACGGGCATTCCGTAGGTGTTGGGGAAGAGTTCCTTGATTTCGGCCTGGTTGCCGACAGACTGTGTAGCGGCGCCTTCAACAGCCTTTACCTGGCCTTTGAGGGCTTTGGGAAGCTTGGGCTGATATGCAGCGCGCGCTTTCTGAAGATTTGAAATTGTTGTCATAATCACTATTTGATTTCTGTTATTGAATAATCGTAGGGGGCGGCCTCGAGGCAGACTTCGGTTCTGCAAAGGCCTATGGAGTCGGGGAGGGCGAGTCTGGTGACAGCCTTGCTGCCCGAGAAATTGCAAAGAACGGCTATGGCTCTGCCTGTAGAGTCGTAGCGGAGGAAAGCGGCGTGCCTATTGGCATCGAATCCGCTCTGAGGGCCCTGCAGATAGGCGAGGTCCCAGTTGGAACCTTCCGTGCAGAGGCTTGATGAGGCGAGGGACATAAGAGCAGCGTATCTGGCAGTCCAGTCTGCGGCTGCGGGGTCCATTGCCTTGATGTGGCGGCCGTCGTTGAATATGCTTGTGCGGCCGTCGTTGCTTTCGGGTGCGGCTTCGCCGTTCTCCTGCCCGAAATAGAGCAGGAACGAAGCCTTGTTGAAGAGTGCGGCGTAGGCTACGCCGGCGAGATATCCTTCCGGAGCCCAGGAGCGGAGCCTCTGCTCGTCGTGGTTCTCGAGAAAGTTGAGCATACGGTCCTGGAGCGGGCCGAGCATCTGCCAGTGGGAGGTGAGTTCGCGTGCGGAGCGCCTGCCCTCGCGTATGCCGCGGAGAATATCGTAAACGCCCGATTTGTCGTAGAGCAGGTCGAAACCGGCCGCGGCAAAACGGGCGTATGAATTGATGTCGTATACTTCGCCGATGAACTTGACGGCGGGCCATTCGGTCTTGAGACCTGAAATGAGCTTTCCGAGCACTTCGGGGCCCACCAGTTCGGCCATATCGACTCTGAACGCGTCAACGCCTTTCGAAGCCCAGAACTTGAGTATCGCGAGCATTCGCGGCGGTGTGGACGGGTCGGCCCAGTCGATCTTGCGGGTGTCGGTCCAGTCCCAGTCGCAGTAGCGATGCGTGGAGATGCCGCCGCAGCGGTCGCTGTAGTCGGGGGCGACGTGGTTCGGGACGAAATCCATCACTACGCCGAAGCCTTCCTCGTGCGTGCGCTCCACAAGCGCGTCGAATTCGGCGAGGCGGCTGGCCTGGTCATCGGCCAGATAGGGGTTCACGTCGTAATAGTCCGATATGGCATAGGGCGAGCCGAGCGTGCCCTTGACCCAGGGCTGGCCGGCCGAGTGCCTCGGAACACCGGTGAACCAGATGTGCGAAACGCCAAGCGCCCGCAGGCTTTCGTAAGCCTGAGCGTCGAAAGAACGGAACTTGCCGTCTCCGAAAAGCCTTGTGAGCGCCTGGTAGATGATCATATTACCTGCAGAGGAACTTGGTCCTGAATTCGGTGTTGTCCATACGGCCTGCGAACTTCTCGGCTCCCTTGCCTATGGCATATACGGGAACGGGGGCGCCTGTATGCGACTTTGTGGTCCAGGCAAGACCGGCCTTGTTGTTGAGAGCCGCATTCTCGTCATTGTCCTTGCGGATGCCGTTCTGGTTCCAGTCGTCGATGAGGACATCCCAGTAAACAGCGTAGCCGCTCTGTGCGGAACCGAGGGAGATACCGCCGGTCTCGTGGTCGGCAGTGATGACGATGAGGGTCTCGTCCTGATGCTTGAGGTAGAACTCGTATGCCTCTTTGACGGCTGCGTCCATCTTGTTGATGGCGACTACCATAGGAAGGGTGTGGTTTGCGTGGGCCTCCCAGTCGATCTCGCCACCTTCGCACATCATGAAGAAGGGCTTGTCGTCGCCGAGGAAGTCGATTGCGCAGTCCATCATCTCGCTGAGGAGCATAGGCTCCTGCTGGCCCTTGTCGACAGAGGAGTAGTTGCCTACTTCCTCGTTGCGGGGCTCTGCCAGTACGAGGATGCGCTCTGCATCGGCTTTTGCCTGGTTGTATTCTTCGAGTCCGTGCACTACGGCGTATCCGTGCTCGCTGATGTAGGCTTCGGGATCTTTGTCCTTGTTCTGCTTGTCATTAAGGATTCCGCTGCCGCCCATGAACTTGTATCCGGCTTCGGGAATCTGGGTTGCGATGGTCCAGTACGCACCGCGGCTGGCATCGTGGCCGTAGAAAGAGGCGGGCGTAGCGTGGTTCACGGGAACGGATGAGAAGATGGCTATGTTGTACCCCATCTCCTGGAAATCAAGTGCATAGCTGTATACGTTGTTGCCTTCGGGATCGACTCCGACGACACCGTTGTTGATTTTGGTTCCTGTTGCGATTGCAGTTCCTGCTGCAGATGAATCCGTTACGCGTGAGTTGGCGGAATAGGAGGTGCAGGTTCCGAATACGGGGAATGTGGTGAACAGAAGCTGCTCGCCGTAGAAGCTGCCGGCAAGATACGAGTTGTACGACTCGGCTGCCGCGACCTGACTGTTGCCCATACCATCCCCGATGAAGAGGAAGATATACTTGGCAGGGGTCTCCGCATCTTTTTTACCACCCGATGCATAGGCGCTTGAAAAACAAATCGCAACGAGTGCGATTACTGAGAGAAACTTTTTCATTATTTGATTGAATGGCTTTTGAATTCTGATACACAGATGGCCGTGGCAACAGCCACATTGAGCGATTCGCTGCCTTCGGGCGTGAAGCGGGGGATGGTAAGGCGGTCGGAACATTCCGCGCCGACAGCCTCGCTGATGCCGTGTGACTCGCTACCCATAACAAGCAGGCAGTCCTGAGGAAGGCTTTCCGTATAAAGGTTTTCGCCCTTCATAAAGGTGCCGCAGACACGGCGCCCTTCGGCCTTGAAGGAGCGGCAGAGCTCCGCTATATCGCAGTAGCAAACCTGCCGGCGCAGGATGGCGCCCATAGTGCTCTGTACGAC
>JAGHTP010000068.1 GCA_018065265.1 Candidatus Cryptobacteroides aphodequi
CCGATGAACTCCCCTCACCACTGCGAGAGTTTCCGCAGCACCCCGCGCAGCTACAAGGACCTTCCTCTGCGTTTCGCCGAGTTCGGTACCGTTTATCGCTACGAGCAGAGCGGTGAGCTCCACGGTCTTACACGAGTACGCGGTTTCACCCAGGATGACGCGCACCTCTTCTGCCGTCCCGACCAGCTTCAGGACGAGTTCGAGAAGGTTATCGACCTTATCCTCTACGTGTTCCGCACGCTCAAGATGACCGAGTACAGCGCGCAGATTTCGCTCCGCCACCAGACCGATCACAGCAAGTACATCGGAACCGAGGAAAACTGGGCAAAGGCTGAGGCTGCCATCATCGAGGCTGCCAAGAAGAAGGGTCTGCCCACAGTTGTCGAGTACGACGAGGCTGCATTCTACGGCCCGAAGCTTGACTTTATGGTAAAGGACGCCCTTGGACGCAAGTGGCAGCTTGGTACCATCCAGGTTGACTACAACCTGCCTGAGCGCTTCCAGCTTGAGTATATCGACGCCGATGGCACCAAGAAGCGCCCTGTGATGATTCACCGTGCTCCCTTCGGAAGCATCGAGCGTTTCACCGCTGTCGTGCTCGAACATACAGCCGGCCATCTGCCCCTGTGGCTCGCCCCCGATCAGGTGAAAATCCTGCCCGTCAGCGAAAAATACGCCGAATACGCACAAAAAGTTGATAATTTATTAAAAATTAACGATATTCGCGCCTCCATCGACGCTCGTAACGAGACGCTCGGAAAGAGAATCAGGGACATTTCCCTGCTCCGCGTGCCCGTTCTTGTGATTGTCGGTGAGAAAGAGGTTGCCGAAGGTACCGTCTCTGTACGCAGGGAGGGTGTCGATGCAGGCTCTATGACTGTTGAACAGTTTGTAAATTATATTAATACAGCAATTGCTGAAGAATTAGCGTAAATGCCTGCACCCTACAGACCAAAGCCGTCCGGACCCCGCCCTCAGCAGGGCCGCAAACCGGATCCTCGTCAGGCCAAGGACGAGTTCGAGCTCAGAATCAACGACCAGATCAACGTGCCTCAGGTGCGCCTCGTCGGTGAGAATGTTCCCGAGCAGGGAATATATCCCATCCAGAAGGCCCTCCGCCTCGCCGATGAGCTGGAGCTTGACCTGGTTGAGATAAGCGCCAAGGCCGATCCCCCGGTATGCAAGATCCTTGACTACCAGAAGTATATTTATCAGCAGAAGAAGAAGGCCAAGGAGATGAAGTCCAACGCCGCCAAGGTGGTGGTGAAGGAGATCCGCTTCGGTCCGAACACCGATGAGCACGACTTCCAGTTCAAGCTCAAGCACGCTCAGGAGTTCCTGCGCGAAGGCAGCAAGGTCAAGGCGACCATCTTCTTCCGCGGACGCTCCATAATGTTCGCCGAGCAGGGCGAGAAGCAGCTTCTGCGCTTCGCCGTCGAGCTCGAGGAATACGGAAAGGCGGAGAATATGCCGGTGCTCGAAGGCAAGAGGATGACGATGATGCTCGCACCTAACAAAAAGAAGTAATGCGTAGGGATACGCTTACAATATATTATTAATCATTAACAACCAAACAAATGGCAAAGCTTAAAACCAATTCCGGTGCCAAAAAGCGCTTCACGCTTACCGGGTCGGGTAAAATCAAGAGGAAGCACGCTTACCACAGCCACATCCTCACCAAGAAGACCACTAAACAGAAGAGGAATCTCGATCATTTCGCCATCCTCGCGAAGGCAGATGAGAAGAGGGTTAACGAGTTGTTGGTTCTTTAAAAGTATCGAATTATGCCTAGATCAGTGAATTCAGTCGCCTCAAGGGCGCGCCGCAACAAGATTCTCAAGAGAACCAGCGGTAACTTCCTCGCAAGGAAGAATGTTTGGACGGTTGCCAAGAACACCTACGAAAAAGGTCTTACTTACGCTTATCGCGACCGCCGCAGAAAGAAAGGTAATTTCCGTGCTCTCTGGATCCAGAGAATCAATGCCGCCGCACGTCAGTACGGTATGACATATTCTCAGTTCATGGGTGCTCTCGCAAAGAAGAACATCGCGCTCAACCGCAAGGTTCTTGCCGACCTCGCCATGAACAACCCGAAAGCATTCGAGGCTATCATCAAATCTGTTAACAAGAAGTAGCTGTGAGCCTGAAGGAATTTACCCGTAACCGCTGGACGAAGTTCACTTTCTGGACTTTGCTCTATGTCCTTTGGGTAATCTGGCTCGGTAATTTCTGGTGGCTTTTCGGCCTGGTTGTCATTTTTGACATCTTCATTACCCGCAAGATTCACTGGAACTTCTGGAAGAAGCGTTACAAGGAAGGCGAGAAACACAGTGCCGCCAATGAATGGCTCGATGCCATCATTTTCGCGGTGATCGTCGTAACCTTCATCAACATCTTCTTCTTCCAGGCCTTCAAGATTCCTTCATCCTCGATGGAGAGGAGCCTGTACACAGGCGACCACCTCTTCGTAAGCAAATTGACATACGGTCCCAGAGTCCCCCAGACTCCTCTGACCATCCCGTTCACTCATAACGTCATCTTCGGGCACGAATCGTACAGCACCGCTGTGCAGCGCCCTTACAAGAGGCTCGCCGGGTTCAGGGAAGTGGAGAAAGGAGACTATGTGGTATTCGGATTCCCTCACGGAGACACAGTTCTGCGCAAGGCTCCGGCCGACGATTACTATCGTCTGTGCCGCGCTTTCGGCCGCGATGCTGTCATAAAGGCCTATGGCCCCGTGATTGCAAGACCCTCCGACAAGGTTGACCACTATGTGAAGCGCTGTGTCGCTACGCCCGGAGATACTCTCGAGGTGCGTGACGGTCTGGTGTGGATCAATGGACAGCAGCAGGAAGTCTGGCCTGGAATCCAGTTCGTGTACAAGGTCACGACGACTTCGGGCAATGCGTATCACGCCACGCTCGATGCCGCACATCTCGCGAAGACACGTTCCTCGCGCGGAGTCGAAAGCGTGGAGCCCGAACTCGAACTTGAAGGCGATGTGCGCGACATATTCCCCTTCAGCCCCGAATACCCCTGGTCGAGAGACTCATACGGTCCGCTTTGGATTCCGCAGGCAGGCGCTACTGTCCGCATCGATTCCACCACTCTTCCGCTTTATGAGCGTATCATAAGGATTTACGAGAATTCGTCGGTAGAGGAGGCTCTCGCTGCAGGTCAGTACACCTTCAAGCAGGATTACTACTTTATGATGGGAGACAACCGTCACAACTCGCTCGATTCGAGATACTGGGGTTTCGTGCCGGAAACGCACATAGTGGGACGTCCCGCAATTGTGTGGCTCTCAACAGAAGAGGGGAAACCGTTCCCGAAGAACATCCGTTGGAACAGGTTCTTCAATTTATGCAGATAATATTAAAAATTAAAAAATACCAATTATGTCAAAGGTTTGTCAGATAACCGGAAGAAAGAGAATGAAAGGCAACAATGTTGCCCATTCCAAACTGCGCACCAAGCGCGACTTCTCCCTCAACCTCAAGACCAAGAAGTTCTGGAGTGAGGAAGAACAGAGGTTCATCACCCTCAAGGTAACTTGCAAGGGTATGAGGATCATCGAGAAGAATGGCCTTGAGGCCACTGTTCGCGAGGCTCAGAAGAAAGGATACGTTGACCTTGTTTAAAAATTTTTGAATTATGGCAAAGAAATCAAAAGGTAACAGGGTGCAGGTCATCCTCGAGTGCACCGAGCAGAAGGAAAGCGGCGTTCCCGGAATGTCCCGCTACATTACAACCAAGAACAAGAAGAACAACCCCGAGCGTCTCGAGAGGAAGAAATACAATCCTTTCCTGAAGAGGGTTACCGTTCATCGTGAAATCAAGTAATATAGGAGAATAGAATATGGCAAAGAAAGCCGTCGCAACATTCGCAGCAAAGGCCGGTGCCAAGAGCATGGTCAAGTGCATCCGTATGGAAAAATCCCCCAAGACTGGCGCTTATGTTTTCACAGAGCAGCTCGTTGAGGAGGCAGCAGCAAAGGATTATTTCGCCAAGAAGTAATCGCTTCTCCGATTATACCACAGGCCTGCCGCATTTATTTGCGGCGGGCTTTTTTGTTCCTGGCCGGAATGAAAAATCGCGGGAAAATTCGTATATTTGTGGGCTATGGGAAGCAGCTTTTTCCAAAAACTGAGCAAAGCTATCGCGGGCCGCACGAGGGTCAGCGACGATCTCCTTGATTCGATAGAGGAAGCCCTCATCGAATCGGATATGGGCGTAGACACTACACTCAAGGTCATCGACGCCCTCGAAGACCGCGTCGAGCGCGACAAATATCTGAACGAAGACGAGGTAATAGTTATGCTCCGCGAAGAGATTGCTGCCCTTCTTGACATCCCCGAACCCGAAAAGAAAGCGTCTGGAATGCAGGTCATCCTGGTCGTGGGTGTGAACGGAGTGGGGAAGACCACTACCATCGGCAAACTCGCGTCGCGTTTCCGCTCCGAAGGCAAAAAGGTACTTCTGGGCGCTGCGGACACATTCCGCGCCGCGGCGGTTGACCAGCTCTGCATCTGGGCTGAAAGGGCTGGCGTAGATATCGTCAAGCAGCAGATGGGCTCCGATCCGGCCGCAGTGGCTTTCGACACGGTCAAGGCCGCAATCGCCCGTCAGGCCGACGTGGTGCTTATCGACACCGCCGGCCGTCTTCATAACAGGGTCGACCTGATGAACGAGCTTACCAAAATCAAGGGCAGCATAGCCAAGGCGGATGCTTCCCTGAAGCCCGAGGTCCTGCTCGTGCTCGATGCCAGCACCGGCCAGAACGCTTTCCAGCAGGCCCGTGAATTCGCGCGCGCAACCGATATCACAGCCCTCGCCCTTACCAAAATGGACGGAACGGCGAAGGGCGGCGTTGCGGTCGGGCTGGTCGATGAATTCCGCATCCCCATACGCTACATAGGTGTGGGAGAGGGAATCGGTGACCTGAAAGACTTCGACAAAACAGAATTTATTGAAACACTATTTACGATATGAAGCTGAGTTACAACTGGCTTAAAGATTACCTGAAGTGCAACCTCACACCCCAGCAGGTTGCCGATGCAATGACCTCGATAGGCATCGAAGTTGATGCCCTCGAAGAAAGCGAAGTGATAGAAGGAGGCCTGAAAGGCGTGGTTGTCGCACACGTGCTCGAGTGCGGCCCTCATCCCGATTCGGACCATCTGCATATAACGAAAGTCGATGACGGAAGCCCCGAACCTCTGCAGGTTGTCTGCGGTGCTCCGAATGTTGCCGCCGGCCAGAAAGTGCTTTTCGCCCAGCTCGGCGCGACGCTTCCCGGTGACTTCAAGATAAAGAAGTCGAAGATTCGCGGAGTCGAGAGCTTCGGTATGATCTGCGCTGAGGATGAGCTTGGCATCGGCACCAGCCACGAGGGAATCAAAGTCCTTCCCGAAGACGCACCCGTGGGAATGAGCGCAAAGGAATACCTTGGAATCGAGTCGCAGGCCGTGATAGAGTACGAAATCACAGCCAACCGCGCCGATGCGGCCTCGCACTGGGGCGTAGCGCGCGACCTTTATGCCTGGTGCCAGCGCAACGGTGTGGAGTGCAGCCTTGCTCTTCCTTCGGTAGACGCATTTGCCGAAGGCGAAGGACAAGGCCTGGAAATCGATGTCCAGGACCCGTCCGGAGCTCCCCGCTACACCGGAATCACTCTTCGCGGAGTTAAGGTAGGTCCCTCGCCCAAGTGGCTCCAGGACAAGCTTAACGCCATTGGGAGCCGTCCCATCAACAACATAGTGGATATATCGAACTTCATCCTCTTTGAACTCGGACAGCCCCTGCATACATTCGATGCCGCAAAGGTCGAAGGCGGAAAACTCATTGTCCGCCGTGCCGCCGAAGGCGAGCCCATCCGCACGCTCGACGGCCTCGACCGCAAGCTCAGCGCCACCGATATGGTCATCGCCAACGCCAGTGGCCCTATGTGCATTGCCGGTGTGTTCGGAGGTGAAGACAGCGGTGTCACCGAGTCAACCACGGATGTGTTCATCGAAAGCGCATACTTCGATCCGGGCAGCATCCGCCGCACCAGCAAGCGCCAGCAGCTTCAGACCGATGCGTCGTTCCGCTTCGAGCGCGGATGTGACCCCGAAATGGCCATCTACGCCCTCAAACGTGCCGCGCTGCTCATTCTCGAGTGCGCCGGCGGCCACATCGAAGGCCCGGTCAAGGAGAGCTATCCCACTCCGATCGAACGCCCCGCAATAGAACTCGATTACGCCCGCATACAGAACCTCATCGGCCAGAACATCGGCCGCGAAACGATAGAGGAAATCCTTACTTCGCTCTGCTACCGCTTTGTAAGCCGCGACGAAAACGGCGCGAGCGTGCTGGCCCCGAGCTATATGGTCGATGTCACCCGCGAGTGCGACGTGATCGAAGAGGTGCTCCGCATCTACGGCTATGACAACATCGCAATGCCGCATCATATGAAGATGTCGGTCTGCGCGACTCCGAAGCCCGATCCCGAGGCTGTGCGCAACTCCATCTCGAACTTCCTCGCCGCTAACGGCTTCGCCGAGATAATGAACAACTCGCTGACCAAGGGCGATTACTACAACGGTCTTCAGACTTTCCCCGCCGAGCATTCGGTACATATAGTCAACCCTCTCAGTACCGACCTTAATGTGCTTCGCCAGAGCCTGATCCCCGGCGGACTGGAGGTTGTGGCATATAACGCCAACAGGCAGATAAACTCGCTGAAAGTGTTCGAGTACGGCTCTGTATATCAGCGCCTTGCTGACAAGGAAGGCACAACGCTCGCCGGATACGAGGAGCATCAGTGCTTCCTGATGATGATTTCCGGAGCGAGCGAAAAGACCTGGAATGCCGATAAGCACGCGAGCGATTACTTCCAGCTCAAGGGTTGC
>JAGHTP010000019.1 GCA_018065265.1 Candidatus Cryptobacteroides aphodequi
GGTGGCTCTGGGCAACGGCCCTCCTCGCCGCGCCTGTTGCCCGGTCGGGACCTTCCTGGAAAAAGCCTCAGAGTAAGGAAGGTGCCAAGACGGGGAACTGAACACACTATTTTGCAGGTGAGCCCTTTTTGGGACCCTCGGACCTGGCGTGGAAAACCGCCGAAGGGCGGAGTGTTTGCGAATCGTGCCACCCCCGGCTAGGGGGAGGGCCAGCTTTGCTGGCGGGGGTTTCGCGATCACTCCGCCCCTCGGCGGCCTCGCAATCGTTATTTCAGCAACTTTGCAATCTGTTTGCGAAGCAGGGCGGGGTCGCCGCTGATGCCGTCAACACTGAGTTCGCCACCGGAGATGATGAAGGTGCTGGGCAGAGCCTGGATGTTGTAGAGAGTGAGAGCGCCGGAAGCAAGTCCGAGGCCGTCGCATACGTTTATCCAGGGAAGTCCCTGCTCCTTGACAATCTGTGCCCAGCGGGGTTTGTTGGCGCTGACGCACACCGCGTAAATCTCGAAGCCCTTGTCGTGGAACTCTTCGTAGAGAGGCATAAGGATGTCGAGGTTGATCATCTTCTGCGCCGGATCTTCGACATTCCAGAAGTGAACCATCGTCACCTTGCTCTCAAGCGAAGCGAGCGACACGTCCTCTCCGTTCAGGTCCTTGATGATGAGGTTGGGGAATCCGGCTTCCTGAGCCTGTGCGAATGCCTGCTCGAGGTTCATCCTCTGCTCGCGGGTGCGCGCTTCGGCGTCGAGCAGCTTGACATAGCGCGACTCGGGGTACACGGTCTTCAGCGAGTCGGCGGCCATGCGGAAGATGATGGCGTCGGTCGAGTTCGAGAAGATGGGCACGTTGTCGGCCAGATGCTGTGTGAGCATAGGGATGATCGCGATCGAATACATATGGCCGACGGCATACTTCACGCGGCTGCGGTAGTAGTCGATGAAAATCTTGTTGAATTCGGCTTCGCTGCCGGCTGAAAGGAAATCGGCGAGGAACTTGTCGAAGTCGGCGTCTATCTCGTTGAGATTGGTCGATTCCTCGGAACCGGTAATGGCACTGATAGCGAGGGTGTCTCCGCTGGCGGTGATTCTGTCACCGGCCTGGAGCACGAGCGAAGCGAGCCTGCGGCCGTTCATCGTGATATAGGCGAATTCGGGCTGGCCCTTTTCGACATCCATTGAAATGGAATAGCGTCCTCCCGCTCCGAGGGTCAGAGTGTCGGCTCCGATCTCGATATTGCGGCCTTCGCCACCTTCGATGACTCCGCTGATGCGGGCTTTGGGAGAGCAGGCCGCAAGCGCGGCTGTTGCGGCTACGATGGCCGCGAACCTATAACTTTTCATATTCGGAAAGGATTGCTGAAGCTATCTGTGCCATACGCTCGGGACTTACCTCGGGTTTTTTCTTGCGGAAGTCGAGGTCGGCCTCGGTCTGGAGGGGTACGAGATGGATATGGGTGTGGGGAACTTCCATCCCGAGAACCGCAACGCCCACCCTCTTGCAGGGAACGGCGGCCTTGAGAGCCACGGCCACTTTGCGTGCGAAGGCCCAGAGACCTTCATACACGGCGGGCTCGAGGTTGAAGATATAGTCGTCCTCCACGTTCTTGGGGATGACCAGGGTGTGTCCTTCGGCCAGGGGGCTGATGTCGAGGAAAGCGTAGTAGTCCTCGCTCTCTGCAACCTTGTAGGAAGGAATCTCGCCTTTAGCGATGCGTGTGAAAATTGTAGCCATTAGATGCTGATGTCAAGAATCTCGAACTTCATTATTCCCGAAGGAACTTTCGCTTCTACGGTTTCGCCCTTGCTATGACCCATGAGCGCCTTGGCGATAGGAGTCGTGGCCGCGAGTTTGCCGGCTGCAAAATCGGCTTCAGTCTCGCCGACGATTGTGAAAGTCATCTCCATACCTGCGGTGAGGTTCTTTACCTTGACTGTCGTGAGCATCGCCACCTTGTCGGCGGTGAGCTGCGAAGCGTCGAGGACCTTGGCCTTTGCGACCATATTCTGGAGGTTGGCTATCTTGATTTCGAGCAGACCCTGCGCTTCGCGGGCCGACTCGTATTCGGCGTTTTCGGAGAGGTCGCCCTTTTCGCGGGCCTCGGCTATGGCCGCCGATATTACCGGACGCTGTGCAAGCGCTTCGGCGAGTTCTTTCTTGATCTTGTCCAGGCCTTCCTGGCTCATTACGTGTACTTCTGCCATAATATAAAATCAATTAAAATAGAGTCCTGCCAGTGCGGCAGAACCCTCTGTTACTTTGCAAAGATAAGAACTTTTTTGTTAAAAAAGCGACTTCTTGCTCACCGTTGCAACAAACTCTTTCAAGTAGAAAGGTTCGAAATAGGCGGTGTCTTCAAAGTGCTTTGTATCAAGTGCTTCAAAGGCCTTGCGGGCCATTGCGTCGGCGCGCGGGCAGCACTGGATGAAGCTGGCTCCGGGAGCGGCGATGACATCTGAGCACTTGGCGGCGCCGTCTCCGATGAAGAGCACCGGCCCGGCGGCAAGAGTATCGGCGAAACAACCGGACTCGACAACGAGCGGAGCGACTTCGCCTTTGCGAGTGAAGCGTCCGTCGGCATCGGTGCAGAACTGTGCGCAATACACTTCCATCCTGCGTGCATCGATCATAGGGATGATGGTGCGGCAGCCTTCAGGCAGCACTCCGTCCACAATCGCCTGCTCGACCAGGATGTCGAGGGTGGGGACGGCGATCAGCGGAACGCCCGCTCCGAAACAGATTCCCTTGGCGGTCGAAGAACCGACACGAAGACCGGTGTACGACCCCGGGCCGGAGCTGAGGGCCACAGCGTCAAGGTCGGTGGCCTTGAGGGAACGGCTGTCAAGCACCTCTTTTATGAAAACGGCGGTCATCGAAGCGTGCGCGCGGGGCGTATCGCTCTGGCGGTATGCGACTACGCTTGCATCGGCCGCGCAACTGCCTTCGGCGAGAGCCACAGAGCAGAGTGAGGTCGACGTCTCTATGAGCAGTATATGCTTAGATTTGAGTGAAGACATTTGTGATGAAGGGGAATATGGCGTTGCAGAGCCATTCGATCCAGTGATATATTTCGGAATCTTCCATCCACTGGGTCCTGAGGTGGAAGAACTGGCCGTTGAGGTTGTTGAAGACCGAGAATACAAGGCCTATGACCAGCGCGGTGTTGAATACGCCGAACACCAGCCCCGCGAGACGGTTGATCCATCCCAGTGACAGCTTGTCGAGCAGCGATGTGAACAGCTTCGAAACAAGGTTCAGCAAAATAACGCAGACCGCCACTACAAGCACGAAGCAGATTATGTACAGAACCGTGTCGTTCACGGCGAAATTCTCGCCGAAATGAACGTGGCTTGTAAGCCAGACCTGAACCTGTCCGGCAAAGGTGTAGGCAATGTAGCCGCCGGCAACTATCGAGACGAGCGCGATGACCTGTTCGATGAAGCCCTTGCTCAGGCCCCTGACTATCGCGGGGATGAACAGACAGAGCAGAATGATGTCCAGTATAGCCATAAACTTGTATTTGCCGCTGCGTTTTTGTATATTTGCGGCCTGCAAAAATACTGAAAAAATATGACTTTCAACGAGTATAAGACACTGGATCTGGTAGGAACGGCGGACAAGGTCCTCAAGTGCTGGCGCGAGCGCCACGCATTCGAGCAGGTACTTGCCCTGAGTGAGGGAGCTCCCGAATTCATCTTCTTTGAAGGACCCCCGAGCGCAAACGGAATGCCCGGTATCCACCACGTAATGGCCAGGAGTATCAAGGACTCGATATGCCGATACAAGACTATGACCGGCTACAAGGTGCGCCGCCGTGCAGGCTGGGACACCCACGGTCTTCCGGTGGAACTCGGGGTTGAGAAGAAGCTCGGCATCACCAAGGAGGACATCGGCTCGAAGATAAGTGTCGAGGAGTACAACCGCACCTGCCGCAGCGAGGTTATGAAATACACCTCTGAGTGGCGCAACCTTACCGAACGCATCGGCTACTGGGTTGACCTTGACGACCCTTACATCACTTACGACAACCGTTATATAGAGACCCTCTGGTATCTGCTCAAGGACATTTACGGCAAGGGCTATCTGTACAAGGGCAAGAGCATCCAGCCTTACAGCCCCGCTGCCGGCACAGGCCTTAGCTCGCACGAGCTCAACCAGCCCGGCTGCTATCGCGACGTCAAGGACACCACCTGCGCCGCACAGTTCAAGGTGAAGGGTGAGGATGAACTCTATTTCCTTGCCTGGACCACAACTCCCTGGACCCTGCCCAGCAACACGGCCCTCTGTGTCGGCCCCAATATCGACTATGTCAAGGTGCGCAGCACCAATCCCTATACCGGCGCGCCCGCTACTTTCATCCTCGCCAAGGCTCTTGTAGGCGCCTGGTTCAATGACAAGATTGCCTACGAAGTGCTGCCCGAACAGTACAAGGGAACCGATCTTGCCGGGATGGAGTACGAACAGCTCATTCCCTGGTTCCGCCCCGATGAGGGTGCGTTCCGCGTCATCCTCGGCGATTACGTGACCACCGAAGACGGTACCGGCGTCGTGCACATCGCGCCCACCTTTGGTGCCGATGACGCCAAGGTTGCCAAGGCCGCCGGCGTGCCCGGTCTCTACGTCACGGACAAGGACGGCCAGCCCCAGGCCCAGGTGGACCCGCAGGGCCGTTTCTACCGTATCGAAGACCTCGACCCCGCCTATGCCGCCGACCGCGTGAGCCCGTCTTATTCCGAGTGGGCCGGCCGCTACGTGAAGAACGCCTACGACAGTGCTCTTCCCGCCGACGCCCCTACGCTCGATGTCGACATCTGCGTTATGCTCAAGGCCGAAGGCAAGGCATTCCGCATAGAGAAACACACTCATACATACCCTCACTGCTGGCGTACCGACAAGCCGGTGCTCTACTATCCGCTCAACTCCTGGTTCATCAAGGCCAGTGCCGTACGCGAGCAGATGATGGCCCTCAACGAAGGCATAACCTGGAAGCCCGAAGCTACCGGAACCGGACGCTTCGGAAAGTGGCTCGAGAACATCCAGGACTGGAACCTCAGCCGTAGCCGCTACTGGGGTACGCCCCTCCCGATCTGGCGCACCGAGGACGGCCGCGAAGAGCTGTGCATAGGCTCTGTCGCCGAACTTTATGCCGAGATAGACAAGGCAGTCGAGGTCGGATATATGCAGAGCAACCCTCTTCGTGACGCAGGGTTCGATCCCGCCGATATGTCCAAGGCCAACTACGACCGCATCGATCTCCACCGTCCCTACGTGGACAATATCTTCCTCGTGAGCCCGAGCGGCCGCAAGATGACGCGCGAGACCGATCTCATAGACGTGTGGTTCGATTCGGGCGCTATGCCTTATGCCCAGACAGGCCTCAGAGGTATCTCCAGCCCCGATTTCGGTGCTACTGCAGACTTTATCGCCGAAGGCGTCGACCAGACTCGCGGCTGGTTCTACACCTTGCACGCAATACATACAATGGTCAGCGGAACCCCTGCATTCAAGAGGGTCATCTCCAACGGCCTCGTCCTCGACCGCAAAGGCGAGAAGATGAGCAAACGCCTCGGCAACGCAGTCGATCCGTTCAAGGCTCTCGATACCTACGGCCCCGACGCTCTGCGCTGGTATATGCTTACCAACGCCCAGCCCTGGGATAATCTGAAATTCGATGAGGACGGCGTTGACGAAGTGCGCCGCAAGTTCTTCGGGACCCTCCACAATACCTATTCGTTCTTCGCCCTCTACGCCAATGTGGACGGCTGGACTCCCGATACCCCCGCTGCAGGCGCATCCTGCCGTACCGAGACCGACCGCTGGATACTCTCCCTTACCGAGACCCTCAAGCGCGATGTGCTTGCCGCATACGAAGACTACGACGTCACTCTTGCAGGCCGTCTGATTCAGGATTTCGTCTGCGACAATGTGTCGAACTGGTACGTGCGCCTGAACCGCAAACGCTTCTGGGGCGGCGGACTTACCGACGACAAGAAGTGCGCGTATGAAACCCTCTACGGCGTGCTCAGGACCGTGGCTCTGCTTGCGGCTCCTATTGCACCGTTCTATATGGACTCGCTCTGGCACGACCTTACCGGAGGCGACTCGGTTCATTTCGAGAAGATGCCCGCCGTCGACGCCAGTCTCATAGACAAGGCTCTCGAAGAGAGGATGGCTCTTGCCCAGCAGGCCACTTCGATGGTGCTCGCCCTGCGCCGCAAGGTAAATATCAAGGTCCGTCAGCCTCTTGCCAAGCTCGTGATCCCCGTTCTGAACGACGATATCAAGGCTCAGCTCGAAGCTGTCAAGAACATCATCCTTGCCGAGGTCAATGTCAAGGAGGCCGAGTTCCTGCACGACACGACCGGTATCATCACAAAGAAGATCAAACCCAATTTCCGCACGCTCGGAAAGAGGTACGGCGCCCAGATGAAGGGCATCGCAGCTGCGTTCGGAACAATGGACCAGGCTACGATAGGCGCCATTCAGGCAGCCGGGAACTATGCGCTGGAGATTGCCGGCGTTCAGGTCGAACTCACACCCGAAGACTACACCATCAGTTCGGAGGATATGCCGGGCTGGCAGGTGGCTTCCGAAGGCCAGATGACCATAGCGCTCGACTCGCGCCTGAGCGACTCTCTCGTGCGTGAGGGAACGGCCCGCGAACTCATCAACCGCATCCAGAACATCCGCAAGGACAGCGGCTTCGAAGTTACCGACAGGGTGAACGTCGTCATCTATTGCGACGAAACCTGCGGCGCAGCTGTGGCCCAGTCGCTCGAATCCTTCAAAGATTATGTCGCATCGCAGACACTTTCGCTCGGCATCCGCCAGGCTGCTCTGCAGGATGCGCCCGAAACCCTGCCTTTCGCCGATTGGGACGAAGGCACAATGAAAATAGAAGTAACCAGATAGAAATATTATGGCAGATCAACTCAAAACACGTTATTCCGATGAGGAACTCGCCGAGTTCAAGCAAATCATCGAAGATATGCTCGTAAAGGCCAAGGCCGAGTACTCAACTCTGCGCGAAGTGGCTATGCACGGTGGTGCAAACGACATCGAAGATACGTCACCCTCGTTCAAGACAATAGAGGACGATGGCGCAAGCCAGCTCTCGAAGGAAGAAGCCAGCCAGATGGCACAGCGCCAGTACAAGTTCATCAAGAACCTCGAGGCCGCGCTCGTGCGCATCGAAAACAAGACATACGGCATCTGCCGTGTCACCGGACAGCTCATCCCCAAGGAGCGCCTCCGTCTCGTTCCGCACGCTACCCTGACCGTAGAGGCCAAGGAGATGCTTGCAAAGCAGGGCAAGAACTAATCGGGCCCCTATGAGCATCTCCAGGGGACGCAAACTGCTGATCCTTGGAGTAATCCTTGTGATCGTGGACCAGGTCGTGAAAGTCCTGGTCAAGACCAATATGGCCCTGGGCGAGCAGATTCCCGTCCTTGGCAACTGGTTCCGCATCTGCTTCGTCGAAAACGAAGGAATGGCTTTCGGAATGAAGTGGGGAGGTGCTGCAGGCAAATATATCCTTACTACATTCCGCATAGTTCTTTCAGCCGCGCTTGTCTGGTGGATTTCCAAACTTGACCGCAAGGCTGACACTCCTGTCGGAGTGCTTGTGGGCCTGAGCCTCATAGCCGCCGGAGCGGTGGGCAACGTGATAGACTGTATGTTCTACGGACTCATCTGGAACGAGGCCCCCTTTATGCTTGGCAGAGTGGTCGATATGCTCTGGTTCCCTATCATACGCGACGCTGCAGGCAGGGTGCTGTTCTTCAGTCCCGTATTCAACATAGCTGACAGCTGCGTCACTGTAGGAGCCTTTTATCTGATTCTCTTCCAGTGGAAGTTTTTCTCAAAGCAGTAGAAGGAATAGTACGACTTCGCGGAAGCCTGCTCGCCGGCAGGCTTTCGTCGGCCTGTGCCCATCCGCAGGCTGAGAGCGACAAGACGCTCCGCCGCATTCTGTCCTACGCGAAAAATACCGAATTCGGACGGACGCACCGTTTCGCCTGGGTGCTCGGGGCTTCGTCGCACAAGGCTCTTATGCGCCGCTGGAACGAGGCCGTCCCGCCGAGTTCATATTCCGATATCGAAGCTCTTGTCGAGAGGCATAAGAATGGCGAAGGGGATCTTCTCATCCCCGGCCATCCGTTGATGTATGCGACAACCTCCGGCACTACGGGCAAACCAAAGTGGCTTCCGGTAAGCCGCCGTTATGCGCGCTCGGTCTATGGCTGTATGACCTGGATTTGGGGATGGGAGATGATGCGCGCCGGAGCCCGCATATTCCGCGGCAAACTGTTCTATTCGGTTGGTGCGGCCGTTGAGGGCTATGCTCCCGACGGAACGCCCTGCGGAAGCGTTTCGGGCTATACCCGCAAACGTATCCCTTCGTTCGTCGACAGGTTCTATGCCTTCCCTCCCTGTGTGGATGAGATCACCGATCCCGAAGCGCGCTATTATACAATGATGCGCTGCGCCTTGGTCCGGAAGCTCAGCCTCATAGCCACGGCGAACCCTTCGACAGTTGAACGGCTCATCGAGGTCGCGCACAAGTACTACGACGAACTCCTTTCGGACATTCAGCACGGAACCCTCAGCTATAAGTTGAAGATCGACCCCGGCGTACGTTCGCAGCTGGAGTTCCGCCCCGAACCTGCGAGGGCCTTTGAACTCCGCGGCAAGTCCAGCCCGGCCGAGTGGTGGCCGGAACTCCAGATACTCTGTACCTGGAAGAGCGGCAATACCGCACTCAGCGCACAGAGGCTCAAGCCTGCGTTCCCGGAGAGTATGATTCATCAGGAAGTGGGCTACTTCGCTTCGGAATGCCGCTTCGGACTATGTATGGACGGCAGCGACACGACAGTGCCCTTCCCCCACATGCACTTCTATGAGTTCGTCGACGAGGCTGACCTTGACAGTCCTCGGCCTGAATTCCTAACCCTTGCACAGTTGCAGGACGGCCACAGATACTGCCCGTACATCACCACGATTTCGGGCTTGTACCGCTACAATATGAATGATCTTGTCGAGGTCTGCGGACTTTTCGGCAAGACTCCGCGAATACGTTTCGTGCAGAAGATAAACGGAATAGTGAGCATAACGGGGGAGAAACTCTCTGAACAGCAGTTCTCTCAGGCCGTTCTCGACCTCAGGCCTCAGATGCCTTTCTTCATTGGATTCGCCGATGTGCAGGCTGGTCGTTACGAGTTCTTCTTCGAAGACCCGCATGCCGCCGCTGTCGCACAGGGCATCGACAGCCGTCTGTGCAAATTGAATATGGAGTACGCGGCCAAGCGTTCTTCAGGCAGGCTCGGCGCCCCGAAGGGGGTGCGTCTTCCCGAAGGAAGCGCGCAGCGGTACAGGGCACATCTTGTCGCCCAGGGCCGGCGTGACGCCCAGTTCAAGTGGATTCTTCTCCAGCAGAACGATGTCGAGCTGGAATTCTTCCGCAATCTCTGCGCGTCAGGGCGCTGATTTTTCCTCGGAACTACCTTTCTACAAGCATCAGCGAGCGGTATTCGTCTATTTCCGCCTGGGTGATGCCGGTCTTCTTGAGGGCGTTCACTGCGCCTTCGTGCAGGTCGCCTTTCGAACTGCAGCTCTTCAGGTAGCTTACGAATTTGGGAAGATTGCTGGCATTGTCCCTGGCTCTTGTGTTTGTGAATGAGGTCAGTTCGTAATCCTTGCAGAGGTCGCTTTCGCTTACACCCAGAATTGCATTCAGAACGTAGCAGAGCATTCCGGTACGGTCTGCTCCGTTGATGCAGTGGATGAAGGTGGGCACACCGTCGCGCACATTCTGCAGGCAGCGCCTCCACGCCTTGGCGAACAGATCGCCGGTCAGGTCCATCGAACCGGGATATCCGGCGCTTATTGAGATGCGCTCATAGCCTATCTCGCTCGAGAGGGGGGATGATGTCGCCTTGAGAGCTTCGCCGTCACCGCGCAGGTCGAGGTCGAATCTCAATCCCAGGTCTCCGTACATTACGCTGTAGGTTTCCTCGTCGGCTTTGGTGACGTTTGTGTCGAACTGCCTTGTGCGGTAGAGTACACCGTAGCGCACTTTCTTTCCGTCCATCGCGTCCCAGCCGCCCAGGTCGCGGAAGTTGGTCACCTGGCTTGTCTTTATCATACGCACTGTGCCGGTTGTCTCGAAGGCCCCTCTCTCGAGTATGGTGTTCGAAGATCCTTCCGACTGGACTAGAGCGTATTTGTAAACCTTTCCTGGAGTGAGGTTCCAGATTTCCAGAGTTGTGCCGTTGGCCGCAATCTCGTAACTGTGAACTTCCTTGCCGCCGTCCGTCATTACAATCAGGTTCGAGGAGCCGCTGTGAGGAACGCCCCAGCTAAGGTCTACCGGAGCGGGGAAGTACTTCTTGTAGCTGGTGCTCTTATTGCAGTATTCGGTCACCTTGGTGAATGTATAATCGTCGTCGGGGTATTCGAAGTCGTGCACGAACTGACGTGTTACCCCGTTTTCGAGACAGAAGCTCGTGTCGACCTTGTCGTATGCTTCAATCTGCTCTTTGAGGCCGCCGCGCAGGGCGTATCCTACCGAAAGGAGGAAGTTGCCCTTTACGAAATCGGTCTTCGAGAACGGAGTGTCGAAGAGCTCTTCAAGCGGAAGCGTTCCATCAATGGCGAAGCATCCTGCGTCAAAGGTCTTCTCGCAGAAGAAGCAGTTGTCGAAGACATTCTGCTGTGCTGCCGAACCGCCCGTGGCGACAAGGCTTACTGCTGCCGAAGGGGTAAGGTTGAAATAGACTATGTTTCCACGCACACTTGCCGATGTGGCCGAAGGACAGTTCAGGAAGCCTCTGGCGGCAGGAACCGCGTTGGCGAAGATATTGCCTTCGAGGGCCAGTTCTTTGGCGTCGGCTCCGAAGTTCCATTTGCGTATCGAAGCGGCGTCGCCGTAGATGGTGTTGCCGTTCAGTGTGGCCTTGCCGAGTGCGCAGCCCTCGTCGAGCAGGGAACTTCCGGCCCCGCCGTTCGTGCGCCAGTAGTTGCCAAGAAGCCTGACTTCAGAGGCGCCTGAAGGAGAAGAGAAGATCTTGTCTCCACTTATCTTGCAGCTTTCGAAGGCGATAAGATCGGGCTTGGCGCTGAGGCTTATGGGGACTTGTGCGCTGACTGCGATGTCTTTGAAAAGAACTGGTCCTCCGACGGTGGTCTCCTTGGTGAATTCGACCGTGGCGCTGCGCCCCGGATTGTTGCCCAGCACGAGCAGACCGTTGGGGAACGAGCCTTTGAGGTTGAGCGTAATCTTGTCGTTCACGATGAACACTGCTGCCGAACCGTCGCCGGTGATGGTGGAGTTCTCGCTGACGAATACCGCATCTCCCCAGGTCGTGGCATTGCACTCCTGTCCGCAGACGCTGATGCTTTCGGCGTTCTTCCACATTCCGAAGATGGTGCTCGAAAGGCCGGCCTTGGTGCAGGGGTCTTCTATCTCGACAATGCTGTCGAGCGTAGTCTTCGTGCCTTCAGCGATGCTCTCCTTGAAGAGGGGAGTGCCTGCTTTATCATAGCCGGTAACGCTGAATCCGCGGTCAAAGGTGATCTTGCTCGAGACAGCCATCCAGACATCTGCCGGATAGCCGCTGATGCTTACCTGGTATTTGCTTTTTATTACAGGCGACGAAACGATACCGATTACACCTTCAGCGCTTTCTTTGATGGCGCCGAAGAAGTTGCCGCCCAGGGTCTCGATGTCGAACGAAGATACTTTGTCGCTGCCGGTGGTGAAGTGCAGAATGCCCGCTATGCTGCGGAAGTCCATCTTCTTGTCCCTGGCTGTGGCGGTTGCCGCAAAGGGGAGAACTCCGCTCTGTCCGCTGACTATCGGCTTAAGGGCGACGCGGTCGCTGGCGTCAATTCCGTAAAGGCAATCGAGGATGGCCGGGTCGTGCACTGCGAGGCCATAGTATGTTTCAAGCGTTGAAATGTTCGGGATGATGGTTGCCGTGCGTCCGTCGGCGCTGATATCCTCGGCGCTGAGCCATATCAGTTCGGCGTTCTCGCTCGCGAAGTCGGTGCCGCGCACCTTGACCGCGCTGTCGGCGTATTCTATGCTGTCGAAAAGGTTACTGAGGATGATGCAGTCGCCCGGAGCCCAGGTCTGTTTGCCGGGGGCCGAAATGGTGGCTTTTATTGCGTTGGGGTTTTCGACAGGCCCTGCAGGGGTTTTCTCGATGCAGGAAGAAAGGCCGGCGGCGAGGATTGCCGCGGGGAGGATGGATTTAATCAGATTGAATCTCATATCGGTTATTGTGTTTGCCCGCAAATATAGCAAATCGGATAAAAATTCTTACATTTGTGGGAATTGATTATTCTCAATCTAAAAAAAATATGCCTGAAAACACATATAATTGGCAGTACGCTTCGGTAGGAGGCGTTGTCAGAGTCAAAATTACCAGTGGCGAGGACATCGCCCACCTCGGAGAACTTGACCAGACCAAATGGACTGTCCTCAGCTGCCCTACCCAGAGTCTCGAGTTCGAGCCCAAGACACTCCAACTCATCGATACCGATGGCGACGGCAAGATCCGTGTATGCGAAATCGTTGCTGCAGCCCAGTGGCTCACATCAGTTGTCAAGGACAAGGACAGCATCCTTGCCGGGAACTGCACTATCAAACTCAGCAACATCAACACCGAGTGTCCCGAAGGCCAGAGCCTCTACAATTCTGCAAAGCAGATCCTCGCTAACCTCGGCGCCGAAGGAGAGGAACTCTCCCTCGCCCAGGCTACTGACAGCGTTGCTATCTTCGCACAGACACGCTTCAACGGTGACGGTATCATCACCGAGGCTTCTGCTGCAGATGACGCCGCTCTTGCAAAGGTGATCGCTGACGCTACTGCCTGTATGGGTGGAACAACTGACCGCAGCGGAGCACAGGGTATCGACGCCGCCGGCATCGAGGCTTTCTACGCCGCTCTCGCCGACTACTCTGCCTGGTGCGCTGCACGTACTGCGGAAATCCTTCCTTATGGAGAAAATACCGAAGCCGCTCTGGCTGCCTGCAAGGCCGTAGAGGCAAAAGTTGCCGACTATTTCATGCGCTGCAAGCTCGTTGCCTTCAATGGTGACGCCGCTGGTGCTGTTGATGTATCGGTAGCTAAGATCGGTGAGATCGCCGAGCGAGACCTCAGCACCTGCGGTGCCGAAATCTCTGCATATCCCATCGCCCGTCCCAACGCCGAAGGCGTACTTCCCTTCAAGGGTGTCAACCCCGCCTGGAAGGCTGCCATTGACGCTGTCGCCGCTCTCGAGCCTTTCGCCGGCAAGGAGGGTATGACAGAGGCCGAGTGGAACGCTTTTGCCGCCAGCTTCGGTGCATATGAGGCCTGGAAGGCCGCCAAGGCAGGCTGCGCAGTTGAAGGACTCGGACTCGATGCAGTCAACGCTCTTCTCGCTGCAGACCAGAAGGCCGCCCTTCTCGATCTCGTTGCACAGGACAAGGCGCTCGAAGCTGAAAGCGCTGCCATCGACGCTGTCGCCAAACTCATGTACCTGTACCGCGACTTCGCAAGGCTTCTTCGCAACTATGTCGTATTCAGCGATTTCTATGGCCGCAACGAGGATGTTCACGCTGTGTTCGAGGCCGGTAAGCTCTATATCGACGAGCGTTGCTGCAACCTCTGTATCAAAGTCAGCGGAAGCGGCAATCACGCCGAGGCAGCTTCTCTTGGTGGAATGTTCCTCATCTACTGCACCTGCACGAGCAAGAAGCTAGGCAAGACCCAGGATATTCTCGCAGTTATGACCGACGGTGGCATCAAGAACCTCCGTCCCGGCAAGAACGCCATCTTCTATGACCTTGAAGGCAATGACTGGGATGCAGTCGTAACGAAGATCGTCGACAACCCCATCAGCATCAAGCAGGCATTCTGGGCTCCTTACCGCAAACTCGGGAACTTCATCACAGACAAGATCAACAAGAGTGCAGCCGAGAAGGACAATGCAGCAACTGCAAACCTCATCGCCAGCGCTGACAAACCGGGCGCCGCAGCTGAAAAGAAGTCAGCATTCGACATTGCTAAGTTCGCCGGTATCTTCGCTGCCATAGGTATGGCTCTCGGTATGATAGGCTCCGCCCTCGTATCTCTTGCCCACGGCATTTCGACCAGCCCTACCAGCATCGGTATCGTCAACCTGATTATCGTTCTCGTATCCATCATGCTCGTGATCTCAGGTCCTTCCTGCTTCATCGCATGGACCAAGCTCCGCAAGCGTAACCTCGGCCCCGTCCTCAATGCCAACGGCTGGGCAATCAACTCCAGCGTCCTGATCAACATCGTATTCGGCGGAACCCTCACAAGCATAGCCAAGTATCCCATCGTCAAGGGTGGCGATCCTTTCAAAAAGAAGGGAACTCCCTGCTGGAAGAAGTGGCTCTGGGGCATCATCGCCGCTGTAGTCGTTGCTTTCGGTGTGCTTTTCTTCACCGATAACCTTGGTTGGGCAGGCATTCACCGTCACAAGGCTGCTGAACCCGAGTGCGTCGAGGCTGTCAGCGAACCTGCTGCCGAAGTTGCGGACGATGCTGCTGTAGTTGCAGAGTAATGTCAGAAGCGAAAAATAAGTTTATGCAAATGGCCATCGCGCAGGCGCGCGATGGCATTTGCAATGGTCATGGCGGGCCTTTCGGCTCCGTCATAGTGAAGGATGGTGAAGTCGTCGGGCAGGGACACAACAGGGTGCTTGCCAACAACGACCCCACCTGCCACGGCGAAGTCGCTGCAATACGCGACGCCGGCACCAGGCTCGGAACTTTCGATCTTTCCGGGTGTGAACTCTACACCACGGGAGAGCCCTGCCATATGTGTCTTTGCGCCTGTCTCTGGGCGAACATAGACAGAATATACTATGGCTGCACGATCGAAGACAACGGACGCATAGGCTTCCGTGACGACAAGTTCGACGGTCTGTTCTCGGGACGTGACAAACTGGAAGGCTATCTGGTCCAGATGGACCGCGAAGCCTGTCTGTCGCTTTTCGATGAATATTCAGCCCTCGAGCATAAACTTTATTAAGAAAATGAAACTCTTTCGTAAAGTCGTCGCATTCTTCTACCTGGCTTCGCTGCTGGTAAGCTGCCGCAATGCAAGGCAGGAAACCGGCACCGTGAGCGTCAACGGAGTGTCGCTTTTCTACACCGTATGTGGTCCCGAAGGAGGCAAACCCGTTGTCCTGGTACACGGAAACGGCGGCTCGCACAAGAGTATGCGCACCCAGGCTTTGCAACTTGCCCGCAAAGGATACCGGGTATATAGCCCCGATTCCCGCGGCCAGGGCCGCAACGCGCCTCTCAGTGAGTACCATTATGCCGATATGGCGGAGGATACTTACTGCTTCATTAAGGCTCTCGGCCTTGAGCAGCCAGCACTTTACGGCTGGAGTGACGGCGGCATCATCGCCCTTCTGCTCGAGACCGAACATAGCGGCACCTGCTCGCTGATCGCCCTTAGTGGAGCCAATCTCTATCCCGACTGCGGCGAAGGCTTCGAGGAGTTCAAAGCCTATATCCTCAAACTTGGCACCCCGCTTGCGATGATGATGCTTGACGAGCCACAGATAGACCCCGCGTCGCTTTCCGCCATCAAGTGCCCCGCATTGGTGACGGTCGGCAGCAAGGACCTCATTTCAGTCGAGCATACAAAACTTATCGCCGACTCGATTCCCGGTAGCGAACTGGTTATCTTCGAGGGCGAAACGCACGGCAGCTACATCAAGGGCAGTCCCAAGATGGGACGCTGCCTGCTTGATTTCTTTGCAAGAAACAATTATTGACCCAAATACCTAAAAACCTCAAACCTATGTCAGATTATTTCCCGATTCCTTCGGCAAATAGATTCGATCTCTTCAAGGATCCCATTCCAGTAAAATGGTATCTGCGTCCCATCGTCTGGCTCATCTCATTTCCTGTCTTCTGGATGCATCGCAGCAAGATAGTCCGCACTGATATGAAGGGCGTCAAGCCCCCCTATATATTGCTTTGCAGCCACAACGCCTTCTACGATTTTATGGTGGCAACAGTGGCTACATTCCCTCACCAGGCATATTATATCGTGGCTGTTGACGGATTCATCGGCCGTGAGTGGCTTATGAGGGGCGTGGGCTGTATAGGCAAGCGCAAGTTCACCAACGACATCTCGCTCATCCGTCACATAAAGAAGGTGCTTGACCGAGGCAAGATTGCCGCCTTCTATCCGGAAGCACGCTATTCGCTCTGTGGCACGAACGCCGTTCTGCCCGCGTCGCTCGGCAAGATGGTCAAGATGTTCAAGGTGCCCGTAGCAACACTCATCACTCACGGACATCACATCGACGCACCTTTCTGGAAGGGTGTCAACCCCAAGAGCCGTATGCTCAAGACCACTTCGGAGAAGAAGCTCATCCTCAGTGTCGAGGACATCGAGCGTATGAGCGTCGATGAGATCAATGCCCGCATCAATGAGGCTTTCGTCTATGACGATTTCGAGTGGCAGAAGGAGAACAAGGTCCGCGTTAAGTCGAAGAACAGGGCCGAAGGCCTGGAACACGTCCTCTACAAGTGCCCTCATTGCGGCACAGAGTACCGTATGACCACCAAGGGATCCATCCTCACTTGCGGCCATTGCTGCCACGAGTGGGAGATGAGCGAATATGGAGAGCTGAAGGCTCGCGAAGGCGAAACATATTTCCCGCATATCCCTACGTGGTACGAGTGGCAGCGTGAATGTGTGCGCAAGGAGGTTGAGGAAGGTACATACGCTCTCGAAGTCCCCTGCAAGATAACGTCTCTTCCCAACTCGAAGGGCTTCATCAATGTCGGCGAGGGCTGGCTTTCTCACACGAAGGACGGATTCCTTCTGAAGAGCAGCTGGAACGGTACCGACTGGAAGCTTGAGATTCCGACGAGTTCACTCTACTCCGTGCATATCGAATATAATTATAAGGTGGAGCACAGGGATTGCATCGACCTGAGTACGCTTTCGGAGACATTCTACGTGTATCCGAAGGGCTCCGAATTCTCGGTTACGAAGATTTCGCTCGCTACCGAGGAACTCTTCAAGAATTATTGGACAAACAACCAGAAATAAGTTATGTCAAAACGCCTGCTTTTCGCCCTTGTGGCCGTACTGACGGTCATTTGCCCCACTTCCTGTGCGGCCGCAAAAACTGCATACAAGTATGATAATGCCGTCAACTATCGCGAGGGAGAGAAGTCGTGCGTGATGGATATCGCAAGCCCTTCGGGA
>JAGHTP010000095.1 GCA_018065265.1 Candidatus Cryptobacteroides aphodequi
CTACATCTTCGTCGGCAGCCCGGCCCTCTACAAGAAGGTCGCACCCATTGTCGCGGAGATGGAAAACGCCCCTGTCCTGGCCACGATAGATGACGGAGTCGGCCCCGAAGGCACCCTGACCCTCGGCCAGGTAATCGAAAAGGGCCGCGCCGCAAAGTCGCAGTTCGAGCAGCAGGTGGAGGAATACAAACAGAGCTGCGACCGCAACACCCTCGTAACGATCATCTACACCAGCGGCACCACAGGCGTGCCCAAGGGTGTGATGCTATCGCATTACAACCTCGTTTCGAACTCGCACGGCCACGCGATGCGCCAGACCAAGTGCTTCCATCACAAGATGGTAAGCTTCCTGCCTCTGTGCCACATCTACGAGCGTACCATGAACTACGAGTTCCAGGAACTTGGCATCAGCATCTGGTACGCCGAGAGCATAGCCACCATCGCGCGTGATATAAAGGAGTCGCACTGCGACGGATTCTGCGCCGTTCCGCGTGTGCTGGAGATGATGTACGGCAAGTTCGAAGTGGCCGGAAAAGGCCTCAAGGGTATAAAGAAATTCATCTACGGCCGCGCCTGGAAGTTCGCCAACAACTTCGACTTCTACAACCACCGCCCTCTGTACCGCTTCAGGCTCTTCATCTTTGACAAACTGGTCTTCAGCCAGTGGCGCGAAGCACTCGGCGGCCACGATATGATCATTGTCAGCGGCGGCTCGTCCATCCAGGCACGCATAATCCGCGCATTCAACGCCGCACAGCTGCGCATCTTCGAAGGCTACGGAATGACCGAAACCTCACCCGTGATAGCGGTGAACAGCCCTATGGACGGAGTGAACCAGATAGGCACCGTCGGCCTGCCGATGACAGGCACTGAGCTCTCCTTCGCCCCCGACGGCGAAATCCTCACCCGCGGCCCTCACGTGATGCTCGGCTACTACGAGAACCCTCGTGCCACGGCAGAGGTCATCGATGCCGACGGATGGTTCCACACCGGCGACATCGGCACCCTTGTTGACGGAAAATACCTCAAGATCACCGACCGCAAGAAGGAAATCTTCAAGCTTTCAGCGGGCAAATACGTCGCTCCGCAGGTAATCGAACAGCGCCTCAAGGAAAGCCCGTACATCGACAACGCCTTCGTAGTAGGCGAGAACGAGAAGTTCGCCTCGGCCATCATCGTGCCGGACTTCGAACGTCTGCGCGAATGGGCAAAGAAGAAAGGCATCGAGGCCGGCAGCAACGAGGAGATGATAGCCCGCGAGGAAGTCGCGGTCCTCATCCACAAAGAGGTGGAGGTTGTCAACAAGACCCTTGCCTTCCACGAGCAGATAAAGCGTGAACAGCTCGCCGCCGAAGACTGGTCGGTGGCCAACGGCCTGCTCTCACAGACGCTCAAGCTGAAGCGCAAGAACCTCAAGGAACTCTACGCCCAGCTGATCAACTTCATTTACGAAAAACAGTAGCCCGGGTGCAGCGTTCGCGCCGGCAGGGACGACCCTTTCACCGACTAACTTCACGCCGCTTTTGACAACGGATATGGAAGTCCCGGTTATTCACACAGAGCTGCGCGGAACTTTCCGCGCAGCTCGTCGCTTATACCCAGACGGTCGCGGAAAAGTGCGTCGGTAGAGCCGTAGACGCGGTCGATGGTGTCGAGCGACGAGGCGATGAAGCGCTTCTCTGCGAGCTCGGCGTGGTAGATGTCGAGCGCGGCTTTGGGGTCAAGTTTGAAGATGCTCACCAGGATAAACTCCACGACGGCCTTGACCCTGTTCACGCGTCCGCCGCGCTCGTACTCGGCCAGGACTGTCTCGCGGTCGGCCCCCAGGAGTAGGAGCAGCAGGGAAGCCAGAGCCCCGGTGCGGTCCTTTCCCTGCGAGCAGTGGAACAGCGTCGGACGGCCTTCGATGACATTGTTGATGACAAGATGCATAGCCTCGCCTATGCGGTCGACTATCTGACGGTCGGTCATAACGCTGCTGTAGATGCCCATCATATCGGGAAGCGCTGCGCGTATGGCCTTGCGGTTCCAGGTGTGCTTGACGTAGGTGCCAATGTCGGAGCCGCGCTCCTTGCTGATTCCGAAGACGCTTTCGGTGAACATAGGTATGTGCACGTAGTTGGTGCCGGGAACCTTCACGTCCGGCCTCTCCTCGAGCTCGAGGTTTGTGCGCAGGTCAATTATTGTATGAACACCGAGTCCGTCGGAAAGGCGGGCGCAGTCGTCGTCGCTGAGAGAATTCATTGCACCGGCCCTGAAAATGAGGCCGTGGCGCGTGTGCAGACCGTTTACAAGGCGTACTCCGCCGAGGTCTATCAGGTTCTTGAGTTTGTCAAATTTCATTGTGGATGTCATCTCGCAGGCTATCAGTTTCATGGTGCCGTAAGGGTTATTTACCCTTCTCGAAGTGCTGGTAGTCTTTGACGCTTTTCCAGTCGCCGCCCCAGACGAAGCCGTGCTCTTTGAACAGACGGCAGCAGAGGTCGTCCGAGTCAATCATATGGTCAAGGCCACTGGTCCGGTCGATGTAGGCTTTCGCACCTGCTGGTTCGACGGTCGTGCGGCCGTCACTCGTACGCACGTAGGGGTTCTCGAACGGGTTGATATCCACTGCCATACCATAGCTGTGCTTCGATAAAGTACGGCTGCCCGAAACGGGCCTGAAGTTGAAGCAGGAAGAATTGTCGGCCTGCATCGAGCGCTCGTCATCGGCACCGAACTCATCCACCAGCCTGATGCTGGCGATGGGGTAGCGCGCGTCGTACAGGGCTTCGAAGATTTCCAACAGGTCGGGCGCAATCGCAGCATTGCAAACCATTTCGCCGGTGCGGCTGCGGCCCTCGAAGTCGATGTAACTGAGGTGGAGGAGCCTGAGGTCCTCGCGCGGCACGGGACAGCCTTCTTTGTACGAAAGGCCCTGCATCGCGTCGAAGGTGGCGTCGGGCAGAGGCTCGGCGCTGAAGGTTCTGCGGGCGCAGGACTGGCCAAGGCAGACAAGGGCCAGAAGAATTGCCGAATAACATCGTTTCATATCAGAGCAAAAATACTCAATCTGCGTGAATTTTAGGTATATTTGTGCCGCAAGTCTCTTTTTATGACCGATAAAACGAAAAAAGTCTGGCTAATCGCCCGGGCGATGCCCTGCCAGGAACGCAAGGCCGAGGAAGAACTCAATGCTCTGGGCTGCGAATGCTACGTGCCCGTGCAGAAAGTCAAGCGCCGCTGGTCCGACCGCTGGAAGATTATTGACAAGCTGGTCATCCGGGTGGTCGTGACCGATGGGCCGCTGAAAGGAGGGGAGTACGAACTTGTCAATGTTATGGGCAAAACCTGCATAGGCGTGTTCCTAGGCTCGTTTTCGGCTACTACGGTCGAGTTCTCGACAAGCAATCTGCGCCTGATTTCCAAGAACTGACGGCTTGTTTTGTGATTATTTTTTCATAACTTTGGCCACCCTAATAATTTCTTATGAGAGAGCGTTTCATAGTTAAGTTCAAACAGCTTCTTTCCCAACACCTTAGTGCAAAGGTTGTTTTTGCGATGGATATCGCCCTGTCAGTGTTTGCATCACTGCTGGCTGCTTTGTGCGTTGTATTTGCTGGTGGCCCCAGGCCAGGATGGGCTGTGATGCTCGGCTGGCTCGGACTTTCGTTTGTATGCTCTGCGGCATTCTACCTCTTCCTGAGGACATATAAGGTTATCATCAGGCATCTTACCGTCGTTGACGTGATGCTTTACACGCTTGCAGTATTCCTCAAGGAAATTGCTGTGACAGTTATCCTTCTGGCAATACGCAGCTTCAGCGGCTTCTACAATGTCCTCTTCGGTAACTTCTGGGTTCTGATACTGCTCGATTTCGTCCTGACGCTGTTCATCATCGTAGGAACGCGAATCATTATGATCAACTTCTACAACGTGATGCTCAATCGCCTGAGGGACAATGGAAAGCTCGACCCCGTGCTCGTGTACGGCACTTCCGACAAGAGCGCATCACTGATTGAACGCCTCCGTTATTCGAAGCATTACAAGATCGTAGGCTTCATTGAATACCGCCAGAACGGCCTCAAGTCCATCATCGGCGACCTGCAGGTATATCACTTCTCATCGGAGAAGAGTTTCAAGGAACTTAAAGAGAAGGTTTACTTCAAGGACATTCTTTTCCCGATTGAGGATGATGTCCGCCGTGAAAGAGGCCGTCTTGTTGATTACGCAGTATCGGCCGGAGTCAAAGTGCTTGTGGCACCTACAATCGACGAGCTCTGCCCCGGTTCAGTGCGTCTTTCCAATATCCGTGAGGTGCAGATCGAAGACCTTCTGGGCCGCCACGAAATAAAGATTTCGCTTGACGAAATACAGTCCTACTTCCACGGCAAGACCGTTATGGTAACCGGCGCCGCCGGCTCCATCGGCTCGGAAATCTGCCGCCAGATGGCGCAGCTGCGCGTTGAGAAACTCATCCTCTTCGACAACGCCGAAACCCCGATGCACAACATCAGACTCGAACTTGAGAGTAAGTTCCCCGAACTGCAGTTCGTGCCCGTCATAGGTGATGTGCGTCAGGTGTCCAGGCTCGACTTCGCGTTCCGCAAGTTCCATCCCCAGGTCGTCTTCCACGCCGCCGCATACAAGCACGTGCCACTGATGGAAGAGAACCCCTGTGAAGCAGCCCTCGTTAATGTCGTCGGTTCGCGTAACGTGGCTGACAAGTGCGTGGAGTACGATGTAGAAAAGATGGTGATGATCTCTACCGACAAGGCCGTCAACCCGACCAACATCATGGGATGTACAAAGCGTCTTGCCGAGATTTACGTGCAGAGCCTTGGAATGGCGATTGCTTCGGGCCGCATTCAGGGCAAGACCAAGTTCGTCACCACACGCTTCGGTAACGTGCTGGGCAGCAACGGTTCGGTGATTCCCCGCTTCCGCGAGCAGATACTCGCCGGAGGCCCCGTGACCGTTACGCATCCGGACATCACACGCTTCTTTATGACAATTCCCGAGGCCTGCCGCCTGGTTATGGAGGCAGCCACGATGTCAACCGGTAACCAGATATTCGTATTCGATATGGGGGAGTCGGTCAAGATAGACACCCTCGCGCGCCGTATGATAGAGCTCGCCGGCCTCGTACCCGACGTAGACATCAAGATAGAGTACACCGGCCTGCGTCCGGGCGAGAAGCTTTACGAAGAGGTTCTTTCCAATAAAGAAAACACCGAGCCCACGCCCCACGAGCGTATACGCATAGCCAGGGTGCGTGACTACGAATACAACGATGCCAACGGCGTAGTTGCCGAGATAGAGAGACTCAGCCGTGCCGTGCTCATTCCCGAGCTCGTGATTCTGATGAAAAAGACGGTGCCTGAATACATATCGAACAATTCGGTTTATTCGCAATACGACAATATCGCAAAGAATTAGTATTTTTGCATCCACAAAAGGGGTATTAGCTCAGTTGGTAGAGCTCCAGGTTCGCAATCTGGAGGTCAGGGGTTCGACCCCCCTATGCTCCACACAGAGAAGGACAGCCAGACGGCTGCCCTTCTCTGTGTGGAGCAAGCTTCGCTGGCCCGAAGCTTTACTTCAATTACGAGGGGCTCCGCCAACTATAGCGCCTGAACTTCTTCTTCGCTCAAGCCTGTTGCCTTGCAGATGATATCGATGCCAACGCCAAGAACCTTAAGGTTTCTGGCAGATTCAATTTTTCCTTTTGATTCGCCTTCGGCCAGCCCTTCTTCTCTGGCCTCGAGCTTTTCATCCTCAAGGGTGTTCATCCATTGTATTTCGTCCTGTTCTGACATAAGATAGTTCTCCTTTTCCTTTTGAGACAGACGCCCGAACTCAGCAGCCTCGCACAATTCGGAGAGGATGTCGTTCCTTCCTTTCAGCCACTCCGGCTTCGTCTCGAACTCTCCGAGATGGCCGATCAGGTACATCAGGCTCTCCTTCGCCGAGGCGAGCGCCGGGTCCGTCACCGCGAA
>JAGHTP010000073.1 GCA_018065265.1 Candidatus Cryptobacteroides aphodequi
CAAGCCGCTCCTCCACGTCTCCGCTGCTTATCAGACATACGGTCAGCAGTTTCTGGATCGATATGGTCGAGGAGAGGATGTCCAGGTCGGTGTTGCGTATCTGATTGTCGGCAAGGGCGTAGGCGTCCTGGCTGTAGTCGCGGATAAGATTCTCGATATCCTGAAGGGTCTTGAAGCCGAACTCGTGCAGTGCGTCCAGATACGGCAGAAGCGTGGTTCTGTGAATCTCGGCCTGATTGATGGCGGCGATGCGCTTTACGAGCGGTTCGAGGCGGCCGAGTTGTATGTAACTGCGGAACGTGTCGGCATCGAGCGGGACATCGGCGAAATCGCCTCCGGCCACGAGGTTCTGCACGTTGCGGCGGTAGTCGTTGATGGATGTGCGTATGTTACTGAACTGCTCATCGGCAAGTTCGAGCATTCCGGCTATTCGGTTGAGATTGCGTATGTACTCGCGGGGAACTTCGATTCCGCTCTTGTAGCCGGTGTCGTGGTACATCGTGGCCCAGACGTGCTGGAGGGCGGTGCGCATCTGAAGTTCGAAGCGGAGAGTATTGATCTCGGGCATCTCCGGGTCAAAAAACAGACTCTTCGGGATGCGGCAGATGTAGTGCAGGGAATTGTAGCCGAAGCTGTCGAGTTCGTGCATCTTGCGCTTGTCGACGCTCTCGGACCAGTCCACGTCGAAGAGTTTCTCCACAACGGCGGATATCTTGTCCACCTCGTCGGTGTAGAAAGTGATGACCCTCAGGCCGAGCACGTCGGTTATATCCGAAAGCGAAGAATATTTGGAACCCTTGAGTTCAAGTTTGCCGGCAAGACTCTGCTCGGTCTTGACCCTCGATTCCATAGCGGTGATATACAGGCCGCTGGCCTTGATCTGTTCGTGCAGGAACGAGGCCGCCAGTTCGCACATCCTCTCGAAGACGGGAAGGAGGTCGCGGTACTCCTGCAGTATCATCTCACTGTGCAGGTCGAGGCCGTATTTTTCCAAAGGTGTTTGCATACCCTGCAAATTTACTATTTTTTCCAAACTTTGAGATACTCTTCCAACGCCCACATCTCGTCGCGCCAGCGAGCGGCCGAATTGAAGTCCAGGGCGGCTGCCGCCTCCTTCATCTTCTCGCGGTCATCGGCGACCATCTTTTCCACCTGCTGGCGTGAAAGCGAACGGATCACAGGGTCCTGAAGCACCGCGGCCAGGTCTGCCTTGACATAGCCGTCCACATAGGCGTTCGAACCGGGTCTGAGACCGTCGTGACCGATACCGACCGTGATGCGACCAGTTCCGAGAGTCGAAGGATCGGGCAGGAAATGGGGGTCGTCGTAACTGTTGGCGGCGCTGAAATGCCCGCCGCCGATGGCCGCCGCAAGAGGGTTGTGCTTCACCTCCACGGCTTTGGGCACTATGTTGTGAGCCTTGTTGTACGCTATCTGCTTTTCACGACGGCGGTTGGTTTCGCGTATGGTCGCCTCCATTGAATCGGTTATGCTGTCGGCGTACATAATCACGAGGCCGTTGAGATTTCGTGCGGCGCGGCCCGCGGTCTGCGTCAGCGAGCGGAACGTGCGCAGGAACCCTTCCTTGTCGGCATCCAGAATGGCGACGAGCGAAACGCTCGGGATGTCCAAACCCTCACGAAGGAGGTTCACTCCAATGAGCACATCGAAAAGACCGTTCTTGAAGTCTTCGATAATCTCCACACGCTCGGTCGTGTCGACATCGGAGTGGATGTAGCGGCAGCGTATGCCTATGCGCGACATATATTCGAAGAGCTCCTCGGCCATACGTTTGGTCAGCGTGGTGACGAGAACCCTCTCATCCAGTTCCGCCCTCTTGCGGACCTCTTCCACAAGGTCGTCGACCTGATGAAGCGTGGGACGCACTTCGATTGGCGGGTCAAGAAGTCCTGTGGGACGTACAATCTGCTCGACTACGAGACCGTCGCTCTTCGCCAGTTCGTATTCGGCGGGAGTGGCGCTGACGTAAACTCTCTGTCCGGTCAGGGACTCGAACTCGGCGAAAGTCAACGGACGGTTGTCCGACGCGGCCGGCAGGCGGAATCCGTATTCGACAAGGATGGACTTACGGCTGTGGTCGCCTCCGTACATCGCGTGAACCTGGGGAAGGGTCACGTGGCTCTCGTCTATGAAAGTGATGAAGTCGCGCGGGAAATAGTCGAGCAGACAGAAAGGCCTCTCCCCTTCGCGGCGGCCGTCGAAATAGCGGCTGTAATTCTCTATTCCCGGGCAGTAGCCCAGTTCCTTTATCATCTCCAGGTCGTTTTCCACGCGGCTCTTCAGACGCGCCGCCTCGAGTTCCTTGCCTATCGACTCGAAGTACGCTATCTGGGCCGTAAGGTCGTCCTGGATCTGCGAAACCGCGGCCGCGCTGCGTTCCTTGGTGGTGACGAAGTTGTTGGCCGGATAGATGCTTATGCTTTCGACGCTGTCTATGCGGGCCCCGTTGACCGGGTCGATAATGCTTATCGTGTCTATCTCGTCGCCGAAAAACTCCAGCCGGACAGCATTGTCCGCGCCGCTGAGGAACACGTCGAGGGTATCGCCCCTGACGCGGAAGGTTCCGCGCTTGAAATCGGCTTCGGTACGGCAGTAGAGCGCATCGACAAGGCGGTAGAGGAGCGAGGTCATCGAGCAGGTCTGCCCCACTCTCAGGTCAATGGTCTGGGCGTGGAAGTCCTCGGGATTGCCGATACCGTAGAGGCAGCTGACCGAACTGATGACAATCACGTCGCGTCTGCCCGACAGAAGGGCCGAAGCTGCGCTGAGCCTGAGCTTCTCGATCTGGTCGTTGATGGACAGATCCTTTTCGATGTAAGTGTCGCTTACGGGCAGATACGCTTCGGGCTGATAGTAGTCATAATAGGAGACGAAATACTCGACGGCGTTGTCGGGGAAGAACGATTTAAACTCGCCGTAGAGCTGAGCCGCAAGGGTTTTGTTATGGCTGAGGATGAGAGCGGGGCGCTGGAGGCGTTCTATGACGCCTGCCATTGTGAAGGTCTTGCCGGAGCCCGTTACACCGAGCAGGGTGACATCGCCCACTCCGCTCTCAAGAGCCGAGCAGAGCTGGTCGATTGCCTCCGGCTGGTCGCCGGAAGGCTTGAACGGGGATTCCAGGCGGAACTTCATAGCCGCTACGCTAGTCTACGTCAACCGGGATTATCGAATACAGAGGAATGTCCGTGGGGAATTCCTGAAGACGGGGCACCTTGGTAAGTTCGATCATCGTATTGAAATAGATGCGGCTCGCTCCGAACTTGCGGATAAGGCGGTATGCAGCGGCCATAGTGCCTCCGGTGGCGAGGAGGTCGTCGTGAACGAGGACTACGTCGTCGGGGCCGATGGTGCCGGTGTGCATCTCTATTGAATCGTGACCGTACTCAAGTTCATAAGTCTCGGTGTATTTGCTGCCGGGAAGTTTGCCGTGCTTGCGGGCTACTACGAAACCTGCGCCGAGCCTTGCCGCAACTGCGGGTGCGAGGATGAATCCGCGTGACTCGAGACCCACGACCTTGGTGATGCCCTTGTCCTTGTAATGCTCGACCATCCTGTCGATGAGTTCATTCAGGCACTCAGGATCGATAAGGAGCGTGGTGATGTCCTGGAAATGGATTCCCGGTTTCGGGAAATCCTCTATCACACGGATGTGATTGCGGAGTTCGTCTATTGTCATAGCCTATATTCGTTTAACTTTGTTTACCGATTTGATGCGGCCCACCGCCGACATCACCTTGTCAAGTTCGGCGCCCGAAGGTACCAGCAACTGCACGGATATCTGTTCCAGGCCGCCCTTCAGCACTGGCGAAACGCTGCAGGAACGCACCGACACCCTGTACTGGCTTGCAGCATCCATTATCGAATGCAGGGCGTTACGGTCGGGTTCGGCAAAGATGTTGAGCGTGCAGAGAAACTCTCCGCTGCTCTGGGTCTGCTGCCACTTCACCCTCTGGATGCGGTAGGGATAATGTTCTATGAGCCTTGCCGCATTGGGGCAGGACATACGGTGTATCTTGATTCCGGCCGTGCGTGTGACGAATCCGAAGACATCGTCTCCGAACACGGGGTTGCAGCAATGCGCCATCGTGTACTGCAGTCCCTTTACGTCCTTCGCGCTGAGCACCAGGATGTCATCGCCCGAACCGCTGAAGGCGGCCTTGCGTGTTTCCGGCTCCTGAACGTCCGGTTTGGTGATATTGTCGTAATCGAGGATGAATTCCTTGATGTCGTTCACGTCGATCTGGTCGTCGCCTATGGCGGCCATCATCTGCAGGATGCCGGGCAGTTTGTGTCTGCGCACATATTCGTGCTGCTGCTCGTCGGTGAATTCGAGTTTCCAGTTGCGAAGACGCCTCTCGAGCACTTCCCTGCCGGCAGCGGCCTGTTTGCGGAGCGATGCGTCAAGTTCTTGCTTGATCTTGGTGCGTGCCTTTCCAGTGACGACAAAGTCGAGCCAGTCCTTCGAAGGGGTCTGCGAGCGCGTGGTCAGAATCTCGACCACGTCGCCGGTGTGCAGGGTCTCGCGTATCGAAACGGCCTTGACTCCAATGCGGGCGCCGGAGCAGCGGCAGCCCAGACCGGAGTGGATATTGAATGCAAAATCGAGCACCGAAGCGCCTGCAGGAAGGATACGCAGTTCGCCGGTAGGCGTGAAGACGAAGATTTCATCGACAGGAGCCGGCGGCATTTCGTCCGGACCGAGTTCCGAAGGATGCTCGAGGGCGTAGCGTACCGAATTCAGCCACGAGGAGAGAGTCTTCTCGGAAGAGATGCCCTTGTATGACCAGTGCGAAGCGAGTCCGCTCTCGGCGATCTCATCCATACGGCGGGTACGTATCTGCACCTCTATGTAGGCGCCGGCGCGGTTCCGGACGGTGATGTGGAGGCTCTCGTATCCGTTGGGTTTGGGATTCGTCAGCCAGTCGCGCAGACGCGCCGTATCGGGCTCGTACTCCTGCGTAACGTACGAATACACCTTCCAGCAAAGGTCCTTCTCGACCGCCGGGTCGGGATCGCAGTCGATTATGAAGCGCATCGCGAACACGTCATAGACACCTTCGAAAGGCACGTTCTGCGCGCGCATCTTGCGGTAGATGGAGTAGGCCGTCTTTGTACGGACTTTCATCTTGTATTTGATGCCTGCGGCGGTGAGTTTCTCCTGAAGAGGTTCAATGAACTCGCACGAGAGTTTCTCGCGTTCGGGTGCGGTAGCGGCCAGCTTGTTCTTGATGGCACGGTACTGCTCCGGATCGGCATATTTGAAATAGATGTCCTCGAGTTCGCTCTTTATGTTGTACAGGCCGAGCTGGTGAGCAAGAGGTATGTACAGCATCAGGGTCTCGAGCTGCTTCTGTTCGCGCGAGCTCTTGGGGAAAGAACCCAGGCTGCGCATTATCTCAAGCCTGTCGGCAATCTTTATGACCGTTACACGGGGGTCGGACGAATACTTGACTATCAGCTTCTTGTAATTCTCGGCTTCGAGCCTGGTATCCTTGGGCTTGATGGTGGAGATGCGGTTGAGTCCGTCCACCATCACAAGCACATCCTGAGGGAATCCGTCAAGCGATATTTCCTTGTGCACGCGGGTAGCTTCGTGAAGATAGACGGCGGCAATGCATTCCTCGCCGAGACCTATCTCGTCACGAACGATTGCGGCCACCGCATCCGGGTGGCCTATGAATGGAGTCTGGTCGCTGCGGACCTCATCCTTGAGGGCCTCGAGCGCGATTGCGCGCGCGCGTAAAACAAGATCGCTGCTCATTTCTTCTGGGAATTGCGTTTTTCACGCACTCGGAGGTCAAGCTCACTCTGATAGTCGCGGGCATAGGCTTCGTGTTCGCGGAAGGTCTTCGAGAACTTGTGTCGGCCGTTGAATTCGCTCGATGCGCAGAAGTACAGGTATCCCGACTGCGTATCGGCGTTCAGCACACCGTCAAGAGCTTCTCTGGTAGGCGAACAGATGGGCCCGGGAGGCAGGCCGTAGTGCGTGTATGTGTTGTATGGTGAATCCACCTGAAGGTGTTCGTAAAGGATGCGGCTTATCTTGAAATCGAAACAGAACTGCACTGTCGGGCAGGCCTGAAGGGGCATTCCCTTGCGCAGGCGGTTGACATATACTCCCGCGAGCTGGGGATAATCGGGAACATAGTTCGACTCGCAGTTCACGATGGATGCCAGGATGGCGACCTTGGTCCGGTTCAAGCCGAGGGCCTTGGCCTGGGCGTCACGAACAGGGGTCCAGAATGCATCATAAGCCTTCTTCATCCTGAGCATAAGGTCTTCGGCGGAAATGTTCCAGTACATTTCGTAGGTGTCTGGTATGAAGAGCGCGAATGCGCTTTCGGGGGTGAAACCGAGCCGGCGCAGCAGCTGGGCATCGGTCATCGCCGAAGCGATTTCGAGAGAGTCGAGGCTGAGCTGGCGCGACAGTTTGCCGGCTATGTCTCCCACAGAACGGAGATTGCCGCTGAGCGTCACTTTCACGGGCGCCTGCCAGCCGTTGTTGGGCATACGGGCCACATAGCGGCAGGCAAAATCCTTTTCGATACGGTAATGACCCGGCTTCATATATTCGGCCACACGTCCTTTCTCGAAAGTGCGTTCAAGGCGCGATGGATAGCGCACGCCTGCGGCTGAATCCAGTTTTCGCACCACGTCCGAAGGCTTGTCTCCCGGCGAAACATATATGTCGGCATCGGAGCGGAAAGCCCCGATCCTGTTGGTCAGAAGCCAGTCGCCGCCCACAACTGCCACAATAGCAAGCAGCAGCGTGCCGACGGCACCTGCGAGCGCCCGGCCGCCTTTCCTATGTTTCTTTCCGGATGCCATATCAGCGCAGGAGGATTTCGTCTTCGGCGTTCAGAGCCTGGTCGGCGGTGATGCCGTTGCGTTTGCACAGCGACTTGAGCTTCACACCGAACCTCTGGCTAATCTCGCGGAGGTCTTCACCGTCCTCGGCAACAATGTATTTGTCAAGACCCTTGCCTGTACGCGACTTCTTACGGGCCAGATACACGATTGTGCCGGGCAGCAGCTCGGCGGGCTCGGCGTCAAGGTCGTTGAAGGAAAGTATCTCCTTCAGGAACAGTTCGTACGAACGGGCAATGGAAGCGTAGCTCTCCCCTTTCTGCGAATAGACAAAGGGTACGCCGTTCTTTTCGTATTCGGGGCGGAAGAATTCGAACTCGTAACGCTCCTCGTATTTGAGAGGCACACGATGTATCTCCTCAAGTGCGAGAGGTGTCTGAGGTTCCACCCGGCCGAGGTCGTATTTCGAGAGGTCGTACTTCTCTATGATACCTATGAGCTTGTCGGCATATTTGGGGTCTGTGGCGTAACCGGCGGCCTTGAGCCCGCGTGCCCAGCCCTTGTAGTCGGTGGGATGAAGATCGAAAAGCGACTTGTAGCGGTCGGAATAGCGCAGGAAGTCGGAATGGTCGCGGAATGATTCATCCGGTTTGTCATAAGCCCTGAAGCACTCGTTGGGAGCGTCATCATCGTGGCGTATGGTCCTGCCTTCCCACTTGTGGCATTTGATGCCGAAATGGTTGTTGCCTTTGACCGCCAGAGTCGAATAGCCGGCTCCGGACTCGAGCAGACCCTGGGCGAGGGTTATCGATGCGGGTACGCCGCTGCGGCGCATCTCGTCAATTGCAAGCTGATAGTACTTCTGCACATAGGCCTGTTCGCGCGTGAGTTCCTGTGCATCAGCCCGGCCACAGGGCAGCAGGGCGCAGAGGATGGCGCAAAGTACCGGAATATAATTTTTCATCGTACGAATTTAATCAATTTCAAAGACATCGCCGTCATTTGCAGCGAAAGAATTGGGGAAAATTACCCTGCACTCCTTTTCAAAGAGAGATATGTCGCGCTCGCGCGAGGTGTAGTGGGCTACGACAAGTTTTCCGACACCGGCTTCGAGGGCCGTCCTGGCGGCATCGTGCGTGGTGCTGTGGAAGCGGGCTGCCGCCTTGTCGGCAAGAGCCTGCGGGTATGTTGCTTCGTGATAGAGCAGGTTCACGCCCTTGACCCATCCGGCAAGTTCCGGAAAGTACATTGTGTCGGAACAGTACGCAAACGAACGCGGGGCGCGTTTTTCCGCCTGACGGGCGGTAAGCACTTCGTTGAAGCGGAATCCGAAGCAGTCTATCTTGTGCTGCAACGGAAAGGCAAGGACTTCGAGATTCTTTTTGCTGAACACCAATTCGGGAGCCTTGCAGTCCAGAGGATGGTGTTCGATTTCGTAGTTCACCCCTTCCCCGAAATAGGAGAGGAAGAACCGGAGCACCGGCGCGAACGATGCCGGCGCAAATATGTGCAGCTTTTCGCTGCGGCCATACATGGCCATTGTGGAGAGCAGTCCGAATATGCCGAACAGATGGTCCCCGTGGATGTGCGAAAGGAAGAGCGCCTCGACCTTGAGGAAAGAGAGATGCATCTGGCGCATCCTCTGCTGGGTTCCTTCACCGCAATCAATCAAGAACAAGCGCCCCTGCACTTGAAGTGCCTGGGCGCTCGGATTCTTGTCAGAAATGGGCATGGCCGAAGCCGTGCCCAATATCTTGAGGTCGAAGTTCATTACTTGCCGGCCTGCTCGAACTGGCTCTTGAGAGCGGCGAGCGCGTCGATATCACCGAGAGTGGTCTTCTCAACGTTAGCCTGAACTTTCTTGACAGCTTTCTTGGTGTTCTCAGCTTCTGCTGCGGCTGCCTTCTCCTTTACTTCCTGATATGTGCGGAGGTGGCTGAGGAGGATGCGGCGTGTGCTCCTGCGGAGTTCAACAACCTTGAATGCGAGTTTCTCACCTGCAACGGCCTGCTTGCCGTCTTCCTTGAGGAGTTCGCGAGTGAAAGCGAAGCCTTCTGCGTCTCCCTCGAGGGTGATGGAAGCACCCTTGTCGGTGATGGAAGCGATAGTACCCTCAACTGTAGATCCTACAGGGTACTTCTCTTCGATCTCGTCCCAAGGATTCTTGGTGAGCTGCTTGTGACCGAGGCTGAGCTTGTGGCCTGCCTCATCGAAGTCGAGAATCTGGACGTCGATCTGGTCGCCGGCGGCTACCATCTCTGAAGGATGTTTGATCTTGTTCCAGCTGAGGTCCGAGATGTGGATGAGACCCTCTACGCCGTCCTCGAGTTCTGCGAACACACCGAAGTTGGTGATGTTGCGTACGGTAGCCTTCTGTGTGCTGCCTACGGGGTACTTGGCGCGGATGTTCTCCCAAGGATTCTCGGTGAGCTGCTTCAGACCAAGGCTGATCTTTCTTGCCTCACGGTCTATGCTGAGCACCTGAGCCTCAACTTCGTCGCCGACTTTGAGGAACTCCTGGGCGCTGTGGAGCCTGGGGCTCCAGCTCATCTCGCTTACGTGTACAAGACCCTCGACGCCGGGAACGATCTCGATGAATGCACCGTAATCAGCGATGAGGATAACTTTACCCTTGACCTTGTCACCGGCCTTGAGGTCGGGATCGAGGCTCTCCCAAGGATGGGCTGTGAGCTGCTTGAGACCGAGAGCGATACGCTTCTGCTGCTCGTTGAAGTCGAGAACGACGACCTTAATCTGCTCGTCGAGTTTGACGATCTCTTCGGGATGACCGACGCGGCCCCAGCTGAGGTCTGTGATGTGGATGAGACCGTCAACACCGCCGAGGTCGACGAATACTCCGTAATTGGTGATGTTCTTGACAACACCTTCGAGTACCTGGCCTTTCTCGAGCTTGCTGATGAGTTCAGCCCTCTTGGACTCCTGCTCAGCCTCGAGCAGAGCCTTGTGGGAAACAACGACGTTGCGGAACTCCTGGTTGATCTTGACGATCTTGAAATCTACGGTCTGGCCTACGAACTGGTCGTAGTCGCGTATGGGCTTGATGTCGATCTGGCTGCCGGGCAGGAAAGCCTCGACGCCGAATACGTCCACAATCATACCGCCCTTTGTGCGGGTCTTGACGAAACCTTTGACAACCTCGTCGTTTTCGTATGCCTCGTTGACCCTGTCCCAAGACTTGAAGGCGCGTGCCTTGCGGTGAGAGAGTACGAGCTGGCCCTTCTTGTCCTCGGCCGACTCAACATAAACCTCCACCTTGTCACCCACCTTGAGGTCGGGATTGTAACGGAAGTCGTTAGCATTGATAACACCTTCGCTCTTGCCACCGATGGTAACGATAACTTCGCGTTTGCCAATTTCGGTAACTTCGCCCTCTACTACCTCGTTCTCGACAACCTTGTTGAGAGTTTCCGCATAAGCGGCCTCGATTGTGGCGCGGTCGGTGCCTTCGTAGATGTCACCGCCTTCGAAAGAGTCCCAGTCGAACTGCTCGGGAGGAATAGATGCATTGAGGCGCTGAGCCTTGGTCTGTGTTTCGGCTGCAACAGCAGCCATTTCTTTTGTTTCTGCCATAACTGGTAAAACAACTAAAAATTAAAAAGTTAAACAATAAAGTAATGCCCGACGCCCCTGGCCCGAAGGCACTCAACGTTCAAAAGCGCGCAAATATAGCAAAAAAATTGATTATCTTTGCGAATATGAAACATTTTACCCTTCCTGTTGACGGAGGGCTCATTGAAAAGAGCGTTCCGAAGGACATTCTCCATAGTTACGAGAACATCCCTGCTGTCATCTTCGACCACCAGATGGCTGCCAGTGAAAAAGTGGCCGACGCCATTGTTGACGCCATCAATTCGTTCGACACCGTAAAAGCCGGCAGAAATTTCAAACTCGGCCTTACGACAGGTTCCACACCTACCACGCTGTATCAGATTCTGAGCAAGCGCCAGGCGGAAGGCAAACTTTCATTCCGCAACGTGGAAATCTTCACCATCGACGAGTATTATCCTCAGGCTGCCGACTCTCCCCAGAGCCGCAACCATAAGATCCACACCGAACTTCTCGACAACATCGACATTCCGGAGGGCAACGTTCACACACCCGACGGCACCGTAGCCCCGGACAAGGTGCGCGCTTACTGCGCCGAGTTCGATGCCGCCGCACGCGGTCTCGACCTTCTGGTAATGGGCATAGGCAATAACGGCCAGGTGGGCTTCAATGAAGCCGGCGCCACACGCCGCAGCCTCACAAGGATGGTTCTTCTTCCTTACAAGACCCGCAAGATACAGGCCCGCAACTTCAACGGCAACCTCGAAAACACACCCTCGATGGCTCTCACGATGGGAATCAGCACAATGCTCTCAGCCGAGAAGATCATCCTGATGGCCTTCGGAGAAGACAAGGCCGACGCTGTTCTCCGCGTTTCGGAAGGCGACATCGACAGCCAGTACCCCGCATCATATTTCCAGGATCACCAGCACGCAAGGCTCTATGTCGACGAGACAGCGGCTTCGAAACTCACCCGTGTCGAGGCACCCTGGTGCATCGGACCCTGCGAATGGACGCCCAAGTTCACCCGCAAGGCTGTCGTCTGGCTCTGCCAGAAGCTTCACAAGCCTATTCTCAAACTCACACGCGAGGATTATCTGAACAACAATCTCGGCGAGCTTCTCAAGCTCCAGGGGCCGTTCGACCAGATCAACATACGCATATTCAACGACCTGCAGCACACCATCTCCGGATGGCCGGGAGGAAAGCCCAATGCCGACGATTCAACCCGTCCCGTAAGCAGCAAGCCCTTTCCCAAGAAGGTGCTCATCTTCTCGCCCCATCCCGACGATGACGTCATTTCGATGGGCGGTACGTTCATCCGCCTGGTTCACCAGGGCCACGACGTGCACGTAGCATACGAGACCTCGGGCAACGTGGCCGTTCACGACGACGTAGTGCTCCAGCATATGGATGCCGCACGTCAGCTCGGCTTCGGCGGCCGTTATGACGAAGTGAAGGAAATCATAGCGAGCAAGAGGCCCGGCGAACCCGAGCCGCGCAAGCTTCTCGACATCAAGGCCGCCATCAGGCGCAGCGAGGCCCGTGGTGCCTGCCGCAGCTTCGGCCTCAACGACAACACCAACGTGCACTTCCTCAATCTGCCCTTCTACGAGTCGGGCGGGATCAAGAAGCTTCCCAGCAGCCAGAAGGATGTCGATATCATCAAGGCACTTATGCAGGACCTGCAGCCCAACCAGATCTATATGGCCGGTGACCTTGCGGACCCTCACGGAACGCACCGTGTCTGCACCGAGGCCGCTCTCGAAGCTCTCACCCAGCTCCGCGAGGAAGGCGTAAAGTGGGCACTCGAGTGCCACGTGTGGATGTACCGCGGCGCCTGGATGGAATGGGAGCTCGGACGCGTAGATATGGCCGTTCCTCTCGGACCTGACGAGGTTGTGGAGAAGCGCTACGCCATCTATCACCACCTCTCGCAGAAGGATATCGTTCCTTTCCCGGGCGACGACCCCCGCGAGTTCTGGCAGAGGGCAGAGGACCGTACATCCAACACCGCCCGCATCTATGACGAGCTCGGTCTCGCCGAGTATCAGGCAATCGAAGTTTTCCTGAAACTCTTCTAGTAAACAATGGCATTGTCTTCCCCCTATCCCAGCAAGGCGCTGCAGGATGCCGTCGAAGCCATCAGGACTCTGCCCGGAGTGGGCGAAAGGAGCGCGCTGAGGCTGGCCCTGCACCTTCTCGGACAGGGGGAAGAACATATTGCCTCATTCGCCGGCGCGATAGGCAGGCTGGGCACCGACATCCACTGGTGCAGCCGCTGCCATATGGTGTGCGACGGCCCGCTGTGCAGCATCTGCGCTGACGAAGGGCGCGACCGCAGCCGCATATGCGTTGTGGGCTCGGTGCGCGATGTGATGAGCATCGAGGCTACAGCCCAGTACCGGGGCACATACCACGTGCTGGGAGGTATCATCTCACCTGTCGACGGCATCGGGCCTTCGGACCTTACGATCTCCGACCTGGTATCCAGGCTGGAGGAAGGCGGAGTAGGCGAAGTGATCCTCGCCCTGAGTGGTGATGTCGAAGGCGAAACTACTGCATTCTATATCTACAGGCAGATAGAGCGCTTCGGCATTCCGGTGACCACGCTCGCCCGCGGCCTGGGCTTCGGAGACGACCTCGAATACGCCGACTCCCTCACGCTCGGCCGTTCCATAGCCGCAAGACAGCCTTTCAAGCCATAAGCCCGAGGGGATGGAACTCATAAGCGTAATACTTTTCGGAATCTCGCTCTGCGCCGACTGTTTCGCGGTGTGCCTGTGCTCTTCGCTCGCGCCGGGCGGCATCAACCGAAGACAGGTCGCCTGGACGGCAGTTCTCTTTTCAATAATCCAGACTTCCCTGCTGCTGGCCGGATGGGGGCTCGGGGCCGCCATCGCAGGAGTCATCTCGAAGGCCGGACGATTCGTTTCCCTCGCCCTGCTGTTGTATATCGGCGGTTCGATGGTGCGCGAAGGTCTGTCCAGGGACGGAGGTACCGCGCTTGAGCTCGGCTCACTGGGGAAAATAATCCTCGGCGGAATCGCCACCAGCATCGACGCCCTCGCTGCCGGTTCGTCGCTGAGCCTGGCAGGTCAGCTCTGGGCCGACACCTGGCCCGAAGGCATATCCGTATTCGTCTTCACAGCACTTTCCGTAGTGCTCGGAATGCTCGGAGGCAAAGCCATAGGCCGCAAGGCCGGGCGCATTGCCGAAGTCGCCGGAGGCGCCGTTCTCATCGGCCTCGGCATAATGCTTTTCATCAACGCCGCCTGAATGTTGCACACACGCGAGTGACTCGCGCGTGTGCAAGGTTTTGTTTTTTTCAAAAAAAACGTATCTTTGCGCCGCTTTGCTTCTCCGTGTAGCGAAGCTACCCCGTAATATTAACAACCCTTCCGACACTAGTGCCGGGTCAAACGATGGAAGCGGTATGATAAAGATTTTCTACAGGCAAGGGGAGGAAGTGCTCCTTACCCAGTCTAAAACGGAGTTTGCCACTATCGGCAAAGAAAATGTCCTCTGGATAGATCTCCTTGACCCTCAGGGAGATGAAAAGAGGGCGGTCGAAGCCTTTCTGGGCACAGAAATCCAAAGTCGTGCGGAAGCCGAAGAAATCGAAAGTTCATCGCGTTTCAGCGAGGAGGACGGAGCTATCTTCGCCAATACGAACTTCCTCTCACCCGCTGATGAGCAGATGCTTATGGATCCCGTGTCCTTCATTCTGAAGAAAGGCGTCCTCACGACATTGCGCGAGATTCCGCTGCGTTCCTTCGACGTGCTCCAGGCCAAGATCCAGGCCCGGCCGGCCGAATTCCCGTCCGGATTCGAGGTATTCGTCGAGATAATGGACAAGAGGGTCGATCTCGACGCCGACATCGTCGAGCTTATAGCCAAGGACGTAAGCGTGTTCAGCAAGCGCATCAACCAGCAGGAAGACATCAACGAAGAGTTCCTCCTGGATATCAATCAGTTGCAGGAGAACGCGATGACCATTCGCGAGAACATAGTCGACAAGCAGAGGCTCATCTCGAATCTTCTGAAGAGCAAGCTCTGCCCCAAGACCGGTGACGTGCGCGACGACCTGACTGTCATCCTGCAGGATATCGCATCGCTTATCAACCACACCAACTTCGCATTTGAAAGGCTCGAGTATCTGCAGGATACCGTTGTCGGTATCATCAACCTCGACCAGAACCGGATAATGAAGATATTCACTTTCATTTCGCTCCTTCTGATGCCTGCCACCCTGGTGGCCAGTTTCTACGGAATGAATGTCACCCTCCCCTTCGCTCAGTTCGACTTTGCGTGGATAGGGATTCTTGCCGTCATGCTTATTATCATAAGCGGACTGTGGATTCTCTTCCGCAAGCGCCGTCTGATGTAGCACTATGCACCCCCGGGCGATTTCAGCACTTATCGCACTTCTGATTCAGACATCCGCCTTCGGGCAGGTATCCGACACTTTTTTCCGCGGCCGCGAGCACCCCGGCTACTCATTTGCTTACAATGGCAACTGCTGGTGGGACCACAATCCCGAATTCCGGCCGGGCACGGTCTTCTACGACGGCCGCGAGTACACGGGATATCTGCTGAACATCGATGCGCATATGCAGCGCCTGCTTGTCAAAAGGCCGGGCGAAGTGCTTCCGCTGATGCTCGATCCTTCGCTTCTTTTGAGCGCAAGCTTCGACGGTCGTCTTTTTATCAGTGCGAAGGCGACCGGCTGCCCCGATGCCGCCGACGGACTTTACGAAGTTCTATGCGACGGGGCCGATGCTCTTTTGAGACGAGTCGACAAGAGGGTCTTCCGCGATGCACGTCCTGCCAACGGACAGCTCATCGGCTACTACGACCACGCATACCGGGACAACCTCTCCACCTACTTTGAATATTCCGAAAGTTTCTTCCTGCTGCGCGATGGCAAGCTGTACCCCGTGCACAGCCGCAGCGATCTTTTCCGCCTGTATAGCAACGAAGAGCGACACGGCATAAAGGCGGAGCTCCGCCGCAGCTGCCGCTTCTCGCCCCGAAGCGAAAAGGCACAGTACCTCTGCGCGGCAGTCAAGGCCGCCGGCAAAGGCGGTGACAGCATTATTTCCGAACTTTCCGCTTTCCCCGAGCCCGCGGAAAGAGACCGCCATTCAGGAATATATGACAAAGCCGCATCGGTCCAGGCTTCACCGCGCCCTGCCGCCCTTCCGGAAGGATGGTTCGACTCGGCTTCGGGAGATGACAGCTTCGGAGCAGGCGGAACCACAATCAACGCCATATACCGCAACAAGGTCTACGAAATAGGAAAGAGTTCGGACGCTCCGCATGAAAAGGCCATCATAAGCGGCTATGTGTACGATTTCTCGGACCACGCGCCAGTAATCGGGGCCGTGATTTTCGAGACGGCAGGCGGCAACTACACTACTTCCGACGAGCTCGGCCGCTGGTCGCTCGAAATGCCCTGCGGGCCCAACCGCATCGAATTCAAGGAAACCACGATGGAAGATTTCTCCGTGATGGTGGAAGTCTTCTCCGACGCAAGCATAAATGTGATGATGATGCCCCACTCCGAGATGCTACGCAGCGCAATGATCTCGGCCGATCCGCGCGCAGCGCACCGCCGTGCGGCGATGGGCGTCGAGTCGCTCGGAACAGCGGCCGTGGGAGCGATGCCCGCGGCATTCGGCGAGGGCGACGTACTGAAAGCGGTGCAGTCGCTTCCGGGCGTACAGTCTTCGGGAGAGGCTTCATCGGGCATAAACGTACGCGGAGGCTCGCCCGACCAGAACCTCATCCTTCTTTCGGGCAACACCATCTACAACCCCAACCATCTGTTCGGCATCTTCTCGTCATTCAACCCCGATATGGTGGCGGGAGCGGAGCTTTACAAGAGCAGTGTCCCGGCCGAATTCGGCGGACGCCTCAGCTCGGTTCTCGACGTGCATACCAAGGACGGGAGCTTCGAAAAACTTTCGGGCTCGGCCGGCATAGGCATTTTCACAAGCCACCTGTTCCTTGAAACGCCCCTGAAGAAAGGCAGCACCAGCCTGGCGCTCGGTGCCAGGACCACATATTCCGACTGGATTCTTTCGCTCATTCCCGAGAACAGCGGCTACAGCGGCGGCAGCGCAGGTTTTTCCGACATCAACGCACGCATCACGCACAAAACCGGCAAGGGAGCCATCATCAGGGCGGACGTCTACTGGTCACGCGACCGCTTCGCATTCGCGGCCGACACATCGTTCCGCTATTCGAACTTCAACGCCGCACTCAGCCTCGAAAAGAAACTCGGCAGCGGCACCTTGATGCGCGCTTCGTCCGGCTACGACCGCACCGGATCGGGCATGTCCGACAGGCGCGACAGCTACAACGCCTGCGACTTCAACACTTCCACAGCCGGATGGTTCGGCCATCTGGCCTTCGACACTGATTTCAACGACGCCCACCGCTTCACCTACGGAGCGGAGGCCATAGCATATCAGCTGAACCCTGGGCGGATAAGCCCCATAGGCACAGAGTCCTCGGTTCTGGCGGCAAAGCTCGATGAGGAGAGCGCACTTCAAGCAGCCCTCTGGGCAGGCGACAGCTGGACTCCCGGCGAGCACTTCAGCATCGATGCCGCCCTGAGGCTCAGCGCCTTCAGCCATCTGGCCGACGCCAAGACCTACATCAACCCCGAAGTCCGCCTATCCGCCAAATACAGCCCCGACCCCAATACCTCTTTCAAGGCCGGATTCCTGACAATGACCCAGTACATCCACCTGATATCCAACTCGAACTGCATTTCGCCCGTGGACAGCTGGAAGCTTTCCGATGCCGACATCAAGCCTCAAAAAGGCTGGCAGGCTTCGCTCGGAGCGTACCGCACGGTGCTTGACGGGTCGGTGGATTTCTCGGCGGAAGGATACTTCAAGCATTCGAGCGGCTATCCCGACTACAAGAGCGGTGCGCAGCTGATGATGAACCCCAATCTCGCAAACGACCTTGTGCCCACGGTGGGACGCGCATACGGAATAGAACTGATGGCGCGCAAGAACAGCGGCAACCTTACGGGATGGGTTTCGTACTGCTGGTCGCGTTCGAAACTCAGGGAAGTGTCCGATCGCGGAATGAACGCAATCAACCGCGGAGAATGGTACAACTCCCCCTTCGACAAGCCGCACAACCTCAACATCTCCGGAAATTACCGCTTCACGCACCGGTACTCGATGTCCCTGGCAGCCGACTGGTCCACGGGCCGTCCCATCACCGTTCCCATCGGACATTACTATTATGCCGGAGCCTACAGGCTCGAGTATTCCGACCGCAACGCAATGAGGGTGCCCGACTACTTCAGGCTCGATGCAGCCGTGGTCGTGGAACAGGGACACAACCTGCGCAAGAAAGTCCACTTTTCCGGCACGTTCGGCGTTTACAATATCACAGGGCGCAAGAACGCCTACTCCATATATTACACATCGGCAGGAGCCAGGATTGAGGGCCATCTCGTTTCTATCTTCGCAACCCCCGTTCCCTATATCAGCCTGAATATGAAGTTCTGATGAAACTGATCCGCACCATACTTTCGGCCATTTTCGCCTTCAGCGTCGCGTCCTGCATCTATCCTTACGAAGTGCAGGAGAGCGCTTCGAGCGGAGCCCTGGTGATTGACGGCGACATTCTGCCAGGCACCACCTGCAGTTTCACCACGAGGCGCGTCGCCGACCTGAGCAGCACCTCGCTCATCGAAGTGCCCGGCACCATCAGCATAGAAAGCGAGAACGGAAAGCGCTGGACGGCAAGCTCGGAAAGCGGTTCGGCCTTTCATTATGTCAATCTGGAGGATGCTCCGCTGAGTGGCAGATACCGTCTTCTTTTCACCTGCAGCGAAACAGGCAGGAAATACTGCAGCGAGTGGCAGAGCGTGAGCAAGGCTCCCCTCTCGGCGCGAATTTTCTACGAGAACGACCCCCGCAATACCGGCATCTACGCAAATGTGAACACTATTGGGGGCAGTTCTTACGTGCGCACGTCCTTCAGCGAGACCTGGGAATTCGTGGCGGACTATATGGTCACGGGCGTATTCGACGCGGTAGAGGAAGTTGTCCAGACTCTGATAAAGGCCGATGACAGCAACTATTACTGCTGGGCATCTGCAAACCCTCTGACGGTACATACCGGCACATCCGAGGGGATGAGCGACTCGCGCATACCCAACCTCCTGATAACAAGCATTCCGCGAACCGACAAGCGCCTTTCGTCACTGTACCGCATCAATGTCAGGATTACCGGAATCAGCCGGGAGGAATACGAATACCTGCATAATACTGAGGCCATATCCAACACGGACGGAGGCCTGTTCACCCCCACTCCGGGCGAGATTCCGGGCAACATCAGCTGCCTTGACGACCCGTCGGAGAAAGTTATCGGTTTCATCGGGGCAGGCAATTACATTGAAGCCGAATATTACATTCACCGCAACAATGTCTATATCCAGCCGGACCTTATGAGCGGTCTTTTCGTGCCAGACCCGGCCGTAAGCCTTCTGGCGTACTACAACGCCGGATTCCGGCCCGTGGTCGATTACAACGGCTGGCTCTGGGGCCCCGGCAGATGCATTGACTGCCGTCTTGCGGGAGGCAGCAAAACCAAACCCGATGGCTGGCCATCACCGAACAAATGAGCAGACGCCTTCTAACTGTCTTTTCTGCAATCCTGCTATGGATTGAAGCGGCTGCTCTTCCGCAGCTGAGCGAAAGATGCTATCTGGTCACCGACCGCGACATCTATCTTGCCGGAGACAGAATCTGGTGCTCGGCATTCTGCATAGACGCGGCAAGCGGCAAGCCTTCCGATTCGAGTGCCATCGCCTACGCCTGCATCGCTGACGAAAAAGAAGTGCGCGTCACGGCCCGTATTGCCCTGTTCGGCGGACGTGGCAGCGGCTATATCGACATTCCGGCCGACCTGCCGACAGGCAATTACTCCATTACGGCCTATACGGCACTCTGCCGTGACGAGCAAGGCTACGACTATTCCCAGGGAGCGCGCTGCATAAGCATATTCAATACATCCTTGACCCGAAAAGGCAATGCCGAACTTTGTGACACTCCCGCCTGGCCGCACTACGGCACAAGCCTCGACGGCCACATAGGGCTTTCCCTCAAGCAGAGCGGCAAACCCGGGCAGAAGGCGTCGCTCACCCTTGATAGCAGGCTGGACTGCACGGCATCGCTCAGCGTGAGCATCAGCAGATGCAGCGGTCTTCCAAGACCGGAACGCAACGAAGCGGCATTCTCCCCTGCCGGAGGACATTCGGGCACTGTTCTGCCCGAGTACGAAGGAGAGGTAATCTACGCCCTTGTCGAAGGGCCCGACCGCGAAAAGGTCCTCAGCCGCGAGGAGGTTACGGCCTACATCTCGGCCATAGGCGAGAGGGACGACCTCTACACCGGCCACTGCCTGCCTGACGGAAGGGTTGCATTCCGCACGTCGAACATCTTCGGCGACAAGGAACTTGTCTGCGAGGTCGATGCCGAGCAGGGAGTCGACGCCCACATACGCCTCTGCTCGCCGTTCGCCGAATTCGGCCTCGAGTGCCCGGCTCTGCAGCTGAGCGCACAGATGGAAGATGCACTGCTCGAACTCGAGCCCGCCCCGGCCGCCTCTTACGCCGCTGTCTGCGACAGCCTTATCCGCTCGTGGCGCGAAGACCTTCCCCTGATGCCTGAAGATATGGTCGTCTACAATCTTGACGACTACAACCGCTTCGCTACGATGAAGGAAGTGTTCGTGGAGATTCTGCCCGAGGTGCGCTCGAAAGGACGCGGCGAAAACGCCCGCATCGAACTGCTGACACTCGACGGCAACGGCCAGAACACGGGACGATGGGCCACATCGCTTGTGATGATAGACGGAGTCCCGGTCTTCCGTCACAGCCGCGTAATGGCTTTCGACGCAATGAACATAAGCAGGATAGAAGTATGGCGCCACGCCTACCGCTACGGCGACCGCATATACTACGGACTCATCAACCTGGTTTCGAAAGAGGGAGGTATAGCATTCGTCGATTTCGGAAGCAATGTACGCATAGTCGATTTCAAGGGATGCTGCTACCCTGTGAGCATAGGCGGGGCCTTCAACAGAGAGCAGAACGCTCCCGACAGGCGCGAACTCGTTCTCTGGCTGCCGGTGCTCACGCTGGAAGCATCCGGCACTTTCACGACCGATTACACCCTTCCCTCCCGCCCCGGACTTTACGAACTCAGCGTTGAAGGCCTGGCGGAGGATGGAACACACATATTCGAACGTACCCTGCTTGAAATAACAGAACAATAATGGAAGCAAAACTTATCAATCTTGACGATTTCGTCCACTCCGGAGAAGGTTTCAACGGAGAAAGCCTCAACCACAGGACCAACCCGGCCATAATGGCCAAGCTGTACAATGCCACGGCTGACCCCAAATCCGTGCTCAATGAATTGGAATTCGCCCACAAGGTATATGATCTGGGCATTCCCACACCTAAGCCGGGAGAGTTCATTACCGACGGCAATGGCCGCTACGGGATAATGTTCGAAAGAATCGTAGACAAGAAATCGTTCTCGAGGGCCTGCGGAGATGACCCTGCCGGAGTGGAAGGCTATGCACGCCGCTTCGCCAGACTCTGCCTCATTCTCCATTCGACCTGCCCTCCCAAAGACACCTTCCACAATGTCAAAGACCTTTACAGGGGCATTCTCGATTCAAGCACTTTCTATACCGAGGGAGAAGAGAGGTGGCTTCGCAAAATCATTGACGAAACACCCGACCGCCCCGGCGCCATTCACGGCGACCTTCAGTTCAGCAATGCGATAATGGCCGGCGGGAAGGACTATTTTATCGACCTCGGCGATTTCGCTTACGGCCACCCGTACTTCGACCTGGGGATGGTTCTGTTCACCTGCCTTTACGACAATGAGGAATTCCTCAAAGAATGCTTCCATATGGACAAGAGCACTGCCGCGGCATTCTGGCACTGGTTTGTCAAGGAGTATTTCGGACAGGATGCCGACCCCGATGCGATAGAACTCGAACTTCGCCCTTACGCAGCGCTCAAGCTGCTGATAATAGAAAAGTCCTCCGGACAGGCTCTGCCGGAGTACCATTGGATGATTCAGTCGATTTAACGGTCCAGAAAGAATTCGCGTACCTTTGCCGGGAAGGCCGCGTCCTCGTCATAGATGGCGTGGCCCTTTCCGGGATACATTTCCAGCTCGCAGCCAAGGGTGGCAGCTATCTCGCGTGAAGCCTCCCCTCCGAGCACGGTGTCATCATCGACGCCTATCACCTTGACGGGGCATTTGATGTCCTTCAGGTCTTCGAGGGCTGAGAAACCCGCAGAAGCTTCCGAACTGCGCAGAAAGAACTCCATACGCCCGGCAGGCAGCGCCTGCTTTTCGAGCAGGGCAAAAGCCTTTTCGTGCTTCGAATAGAATTCAGGCGAGAACACCCTCGTGTTTACTTCGTGGCTCAGGGCCTGCGAGTCACCCTTTAGCGCAGCAGCACGCCAGACTTCGAAAGAAGCGTGGCTGACAGGCGTTGAATGGGCCAGAGTTGATACAAGAAGCAGCCTCTCCACAAGCTCGGGGTGTTTTTCGGCTATGTACTGGGCCATCATACCTCCTTGGGAGACTCCCATAAGACATACGCTGCGGAGGCCTTCCGATTGCATCAGAGCCACGGCATCCTCAGCCATACCGGCTATGGTAAAGCCTTCGGGGAGAGCCTTCCTACGGTCAATGACATAAATGGTAAAATCGTCCGAGCATGCAGCATACTGCCTTGCCACAGCCGCAGCCGATGCACTGACATCGGTGAGGCTCATCCCCGGTATTATTGCCATTGTGCGGGGACCGTTTCCGAAGCGGAACCATCCCGCCTCGAATCCTTCACCTTTGAATGTTCCTGTTTCGAGAGACATATCCTTTTCGTTATTCTGAACCGATACAAATTCTGCAGGATCGTCATCGACGGCCCTGTAATGAGAGGCATAAAGAGATTCTATTTCAATTGCCGGGCTCTGGAACGAGCCTTCCTGGCTGACGAGGAATTCTTCGCTGAGAATAATATCCTCCTCCGGGCACACATCCATCCAATAGATGCTCCGTTCTAAGCGCACTTCGCGGTAAACCTGAGGCCGGAAACGAAGGAATCCGCCATCCACGGCAGGACGTACACCATAATAGCCGGAGAGCTGGTCAGAGGGACGAAGCGAAGCCGGACGCGCCGCATCGAGACGGACAAAGCTGCGGTTCTCATCGCTGTGTATGCGGTATTCGGCACGTATCTTATCGCCGGCATACACCGGAGTACCTTCGCGCAAAGGTTCGCCGTTCCTGTAATACATTCGTCTTACCGACATACCGTTACCGCTGGCGGAAACGCTGCCGAAAGGCTTGTCGGCGGCAGCTTCGAGCACCAGGACCCGCGTATCGAGCGTTTCCTTGCCGGCACAGGCCACGCAGGCAAGGGCCTCGATGAAAGCCGGGTCGGACTCCCACTGCTGGGTTTCCTTCTGAATCATCATCCACAGACGTACTCCTTCAGCAATGCCGCTGTGCTGAGGGACGCAGCCGAGCACGTTGCAGATGAGTGTATGGGCGTAGAGTTCGCTTTCGAGAAGGCCTCTGAAAGGCATCACTGCGTTGGGGAAATAATATCCTCCGCAATCGTGTGCTACGGCATACTGCGAAAGCGAAATGACGTCGGCGTCTGACGATTTGGCCATACGTCTGGCAGCGCAGCATCGTATGCCGAAATCGCGAGCGAGGGTACGCCCCTCTTCGGAGCCATTAAGCCAGCGGAGTATCTCGATTCTGCGAGCCTTGCTGATGAGCTGAGCTTTGAGGCCGCGCTCTCCAGAAGGCACCAGATAGGCCTTCACCTCTTTTCGGAAGCTGCGGAGCAGGGCGTTGTCAGCACCCTTCGTGCTGAATTCCACCCCGGCATAACGGCTGCGGACGTGCAGATAAGTTTCGAACCCGGGGCCACCGTAATAACCGCTCTTTTTCTTGCTGAAGTACGACTTGTCAAGATACTTTACAGCGGCGGCGAGCTGCTTGTCCCCTATTTCCTGGCGCAGCAAAGGGCAGGATGCCGCGCGCTCGAGAACAAGCGCCGTAACAAGGGGCGAAGAATACATTCCGGACATCCAGGCGAACCCGCCGTCTTCGTTCAGGCATGCTTTGAGACGCTTGACGAAATCGCCGGTATCGGCCCCGTCCACCGCTTCAGCGCCGAACGCTCCACTGCGGCGAAGGCTGTCCGTAAGGGCGATGGCATAAATCGCCCCGCTGAGCGAAACAGCGTTATCGCTGACATTGCTTATGTTTTCGGGCAGGGCCGCGGCAAGCATATCGAGTATGGAAATCTCCCTTGTCGCAGCCTGTGCGCCAGGGATATTGACAAAGCTCGAACGCAACTGCGCTTCGAGTGCCGCCTTGTCGGCGCCGGAATGCAGCAAGGCTGAATGAGCCTCGGTAATGGTTCTGTATGCAGGCTTGCAGGGCACCCTTACAAGCACGGCATCGGATGCCTGAGAATCCGCATCCGAATCAAAGCGGACAAGAATTGCAAGTTCTTCGACAGCGCTCACCTTTACAGCGTCGAATCCGGCGCGGATGCTGCCGTTCGAAGGAACGTTCATATGTTTAGTCTGCCTCCATAAAGCCTTGGAAGCGGCGGGAACGGTTCCCGCGGGAATCTGCGAGCCGTCAAAGAAAGCGAGGCTCAGCGAGCCTTCGGCCGCCGCGGGAAGGTTGCTTGAAAGTGTGACGTTCACCGCATAGCTGTCCCCTTCGTAGAGGAACTGAGGCTCGACGATTGCCACTTTCACAGGTATAGTCACAAGCATCTCCCGCTTGAGGACAGCATTGTCGAACTTCTTGTCGTGCGCAAATATCTGCACGTAGTAGGTCGAAAGTTTGTCGGAGGCCGTGAAATCGAAGCTCACGCTTCCATCAGGCGACGAATGCAACTGGGGTTGCCAGCAGATGGTAGTGGCAAAGTCGCTGCGCACGCGCACTTCTTCTGCGTCAGGGGCGGCACCGTCTGCCATCGCATATTCATCTGCCAGAATTGCCTCCTCTTCGACAGCAGCGTTCGCGCTCATCACCCTCGCAGAAGACTTTGTCAGGAGCCGGGGGCTTCCATAGTCCTCGAACAGAGAATACATAAGAGCACAGCTGCCCGTCACCCAATCGTAGCTTACATAGCCCACAGGGCGCCGTGCCGGCTCAACTTCGTACCAGTCGTTGGCGCAGATTGCGGCAGAACTTGCGTCATAAATGCTTGCCGCGCATTCTGCGCCGGCTCTTGTCTGCACCTTGAAGGTGTATTTTCCACCGGGAACAGCGGTATCGCTGAAACGTGTGAACTGCAGCGGCAGCCGTTCTGCGCTTTGCGGCGCAACGAAATTCCTTGTATAACTGAATGCACGGCCGTTCTTGAAGAAAAACAGCTTGATACTGAGGTCACCGGGATACGAGGCTTTGCGCTCAAAAGCGATCCCGGCAAGCGAACCGGCCTTGTCGGCGTTTCCTTCGAGGTAGCATACGCGGTGGTCGAGCAGGCGGTTGCCTTCGCCGTAAAGTTCGGCGACGATCCAGGTCGGTCCGGTGCTTGAGCCTGCCTGAACGGAAAGAGAGCCGTCTTCAATATTCTTGAAGAAAGCCTGTACACCCTCGGGAAGAGCGGTGGCGTCATCACTTATTCTGAGAATCCTCAGATCCGATTCCTCGCTATAGCGTTTTCCGTCGGCAGCGACAAGTTCACTCTCAAGATGGAAACAGTATATGCCCGAAGGCTTGCCGGTCATATCGAGCGTCAATTTGCCGGGAGCACATTCGTCGCTTTCCTTCAGGCCCGAAGGGCCGGAAAGTGTGTAACGCATCTTCAGTGTGGGGTACGAATTGCAACGTATGTCTATCTGAGCAATGTCGGAAGAAAGAATTCCGGTGCCGTACTCTTCGGAGACGAAATCACAGTCGCCTTCGGCCGCATTCGTCAGTTCGAGTCCGACTGAAAGATAACCGGTCACACCCACATAGCGGTAGAATTCAAGAGTTTCACCCGTTCCGTCCTTTACCTTGAGTGTCAGCTGATGTGAAGCCCATCTGTTGTCCGAGCACTTGAATTCGATGCTGAAGCGTCCGTCAGCCTCCGGAGCAATGCTTCCGGACTTGATTTCCGGGCCTCCTTCCACAGAATATGAAACTACGGCCTCCGAAAGCGGATGGCCCGAATAGCTGGCAATGCGGCCGGTGATGCGGGCCGTATCGCCCGGCATCAGCATACGGTCAGACTCATCCCACTCTACTTCGAACGTAGGCAGGACGAACTCATCCACCCTGACGTAGCGCGTCGCGAGCTGACGTTCGCCGCTTTCGGCCTTGAGACGCCACATTCCGCCACGGCCGCCTTCCGGGAGCCGGAACTCTCCGGCCACGGAACCGAACTCGTTTGTGGTCAGCAGAGAGGAGGCCATCTCCTTGCCTTCGGCATCGGAAAGGGTCAGCTTCACACTGCGGCCGGCCGGGACGGTGGCATACTCGTAGGTGCCGCTGTAGAAAATGGCCTTGAAACAGAGTTTTTCACCGGGCTTGTACGCTCCCCTGTCAGAAAGCAGAAGCGCCCTCGGCTGCTGGATTTCCTCATAGACGGGCTCCTGGCTTGCGGCACGGATATACTTGGCATCGGAAAGCCTCAGATGGCCGTCCGCATCGCGGTATTCGGCCTTTATGTAACTTGACCGCCTGTCGGAAAGATGGCTGCAGAATTCCTTGTCGAGATAGACGAATCCTTTCGCCATAGTGGCGCAGGCCATCCGGGCAAGTTCCTTTCCGTTCTGGTCCTCGAGCCGCAGAGTAAGCGCTCCGAGAGGTTCTCCGCTCTTATAGTCAGCGGCATAGACGGCCTGGCCTGCAGCATCGCTCTTGAGTGCAAGCGAAACAGTGAACTGATTGTAAGGCGAAGAATAATACTCCTCCTTTCCGGAAAGATTGCAGCAGATAAACTCATATTCGCCATCATCGACTGCGCCGAGCGCGAATTTGACGGTATCACGCACATAATAGTGCGACACATCCGCCGACACGCTCTTCTTCCAGACAGTCTTTCCGTCCTTTTCCAGTTTTACAAGGCAGCCTGGCAGGTTCCTCAGAAGCAGTGTCACCGTACCGTCCTCGAAAGAAGCATCAACGGTCTTTGCATCAAGGCTGGCGGACAATGCATCGATTCCATCGAGAAGGAACTCGAAATCGTAATCGGAAGGGGCTTTGCGCACCACAGCGCGCAGGGCGTCCAGGTCTTTTCGGATGGTCTTGAAATCGGTTTCCTTTGCTCCGGAGCCATCCTGGTCAAGTTTGCCGAATGCCAGTCGCAGCAGATCGAAACGTGCGAGACTCTCCACTTCCCTGCCATCATATTTTTCGGCGTATGCCTTGAGAAGCGATTCGCGCGCATCGCTGCCGGAAAGACCGATAGCGCAATATTCCGCTATTGCGCCCAAGGGATATGCATTCTTGTAGTAATCCTTCAGAGTCCCGTAATCGTTCAGAGCCCAAAGGCAGTATTCGTAGTCATTACCAAGGCGCGGACGTACCAGATCGTGTACGCCTTCGCCACAAAGATTCGAATAGAAACGCGGATTATGCTGCGCTGCCAGTTCCCTGGCATTCGCCTTTACGAAAAAAGCGAGGTCAGCAGAACCCTGGTAATCTCTCTTATAATGGAAAAGTGCCACCGGAGCACCGCAGGATTCGATTTCGGAACGGAAAAGGCGGTCGGCTTCCTCCATTTCCTTCCAGTTTGTCCGTATCCTTACGTTGCGGTATTCCCGGCAGGCCTCGTAATAATACCAGGCGTCATCGAGTTTTGCCGCGCACTCTTTCATTTCCTCGAGTGCGGCAAGGGCATCTTTCGGGCGGTCAGCCTGCTCGGCCTTGCGCCATGCTGTTTCAGCTTTTTCGTATGCGGTCATCAGTTTTGATTGCGAAGTGGTTGCAGATGCGGGGCTCTCCGTAGCGGAGGCCGGAGCGTTTGCGCGGGTCTCGGCGCCGGATGCCGTAGCAGTCACGGAGCCGATAGCCAGAAGGGCTGCAAAAAGCAGCGTCAGCGTTCTTTTCATATGTGTTGCAGTGCCCGGATAGGCCGGGCACATTGTTGTTTTCAACTAATACCGTACCACAAATCCGCTTCCGCACGGATATGTACCCGATGCGGTGAGTGTCCGATCGCTCACATCCCCTCTCCAGAGGACGCGCACCCAATCTTCACCCGCCTCGAGAATGAAACCGCCGTCGGCCTTCCAGCTGACCTGGGCGACATTGCCAAGGATGCGGTAAAGGCCGTCGCCTGATGCTTCCACCAGCGCTTCGGAGGGCACCATTTCCTCGTAGAAGAAGCGGCCGATGCGGCTGCGTATGACGGTGTGGAAGTCATTTGGTTTCTTTTCCGGGCCGGAAACGTTGAAAGCGTGCCCCTGTCCAGGGAAAGGATAGAACTTTGTTCGCAAGCCGAGTTCGGAGGCCACACTGTCTATGCAGGCCGAGCCGTACATAGGCTCCGCGAGAAGTTTTGTGATGATTTCGTTCACATCGGAGAACGGATAGCCTTCTCCGAAAGGAACGACATGGTCTTCTTCGCCGTGGAATGACACAATGTCAGTGCGGCTGTTGCGGAGCATCTCTTCCGATGACACCGCGCCCCACATATTGGCAACGGCAAGGATGGAATACTTGTTCTTCAGGTTGTTGCCGGACGACTGAATGGGGCCCATATCGTCGCGCTTGATGAGGCCTCCGTCGCCGAACGAGGCATCCGGGCGCTCCTTGTCTGTCGCGAAAGCCGCCGACAGGGCCGTGATGCTTCCGGCACTCGAACCGGCCAGAAAGATACGGTCCGCATCTATGCCGTATTCTTCGCTATGGGCGACAAGATAGCGCAGAGCTGCGGCCGCATCCTGCAGAGCGGCATATTCGGCGCGTTCAAGTTCGCCCTTTCCAAGATGGAAGCCCATCCTGTAGTTCATACTTGCAGTCACATAGCCCATCGAGGCGAAGTGAGTGCAGAAGTCGACGTACGCAGGTTCGCGCTTGTCGCCTATATAGAATGCCCCTCCGTGGATGAAAAGGATGAGAGGCCTGGGTGACAGCGCGCCTTCAGGGCGGTAGAGATCGAGCGTGAGAGGCAGATCCCTCTTCTTGAAGCTTTTCAGATAGCCGTCGGTTATGGCTTTGGAAATTTCGGCTTCGACACCGGGCAGGCTTGTCCAGTAGCCCTGGGCTTTACCGTAAACGATATCGCGCTCTTCGATGACTTTTGCCCCGGGGTCCTGGAACAGAGTGGTATCGGAGAGGCTGAACTCCGGAGCAGAATAGCCTTCCAATGAGAGTTTGCGCAGTTTTATGACAATTTTCGTGTCTTCCGATTCGAGGGAGAGTTTGCGGCGATGGAGTTTGGCCGAGAACTCGTGCCTCGGAGCGCTGCTGCCGGAAACATGGTAGAAGCAGCCGCTCATCCGGTCTTCCGAGAGACTGTCAAGCTGGAAGAAATACCGCTGCGAGGCATACTCGGCCGAATAGAACGTCCCGGGTTCCAGAGCACGGATATCCTTTGCGGTGCATTTGCAGCCGCAGAACAATAATGCCAGATTCATAAGTATCAGAAGACTTGAGTTGCGCATTGGGGTTGAAATTAAAAAATGGAGGCCCGTCACACCGGATGGGCCCCCATATAAACTGAACGGCAGCTTATTCGGCCTTTCCGTTTGAACCGAGAACGTTTACAATCTTGTGCTTGTAAAGTTCTTCCATGAGGTCACGTGCGGGACCGCAGTACTTGCGGGGATCGAATTCACCGGGTTTGTCATTGAATACCTTGCGAACTGCAGCGGTGAAGGCAAGACGGCTGTCGGAGTCGATGTTGATCTTGCAGACAGCGCTCTTTGCGGCTTCGCGAAGCTGCTCTTCGGGAATACCTACTGCATCGGGAAGTTTTCCGCCATTGGCGTTGATGATGTCGACATATTCCTGAGGAACTGAAGATGATCCGTGAAGAACGATAGGGAATCCGGGAAGTTTCTTCTCGATTTCGTGGAGAACGTTGAATGCGAGCGGAGGAGGAACGAGACGGCCGGTCTTGGGGTCGCGGGTGCACTGCTCGGGTTTGAACTTGTATGCACCGTGGCTTGTTCCGATGGAGATGGCCAGAGAGTCGCAGCCTGTGCGGGTAGCGAAGTCGATGACTTCCTCGGGACGTGTATAGTGTGATTCCTCAGCGGCAACTTCGTCTTCTACACCTGCGAGAACGCCGAGCTCAGCCTCAACGGTAACATCGTACTGGTGAGCGTACTCAACGACCTTCTTGGTGAGGGCGATATTCTCTTCGTAAGGGAGCGAAGAAGCATCGATCATAACTGATGAGAAGCCCATATCGACGCAGCTCTTGCAGAGGTCGAAGCTGTCACCGTGATCGAGGTGGAGGCAGATCTGGGGATTCTCCCAACCGAGTTCCTTTGCATACTCGACTGCACCTTCTGCCATATAGCGGAGGAGGGTCTGGTTGGCGTAATTGCGTGCGCCCTTGCTGACCTGGAGGATGACAGGAGACTTGGTCTCGGCAGAAGCCTTGATGATGGCCTGGAGCTGCTCCATGTTGTTAAAGTTGAATGCCGGAATGGCGTAGCCGCCGGCTACTGCCTTTGCAAACATTTCACGTGTGTTTACAAGGCCGAGTGTTTTGAATGATACCATATTTGATGAATGTGTTTGGTTTTCTTTCAGAAAAATCACGCGAATTTACTAATTTTGCACAAATCTTAAAAGAAAATGGACGGCAAAACAATCATTTTTTCTGCCCCTTCAGGTGCGGGCAAAAGCACTGTGGTTCACCATCTCCTGGGCCTTCATCCGGAATTCGAATTTTCGATAAGCGCAGCGTCGCGTTCGCCGCGCGGAACGGAGCGTGACGGAGTGGACTACTACTTTATGGATGCCGCCCGTTTCAGGGAACTTATCGCCCAGGATGCCTTCGTCGAGCACGAGGAAGTTTATCCTGACCATTTCTACGGCACGCTCAAGAGCGAGGTGGAAAGAATCTGGTCTGCCGGACACGTAATCATCTTCGATGTGGATGTAAAGGGCGGCGCCAATCTCAAGCGATATTTCTCAGACAAGGCGCTCTCGATACTCATAGTTCCACCCAGCATGGAGGTGCTTGAACAGCGCCTGCGCGGCCGGGGTACCGATACCGACGAGGCCATAGCCCAGAGGCTTGCCAAAGCACAGTGGGAGCTTGATTTCGCACACGGAAACGTTGATGTCGAGCTTGTGAATGACGTCCTGGAAGATACGTTCAGGCGCGCCGAGACTGTGGTTGACGAATTCCTCGCCCGTTAGAAAGCCTTTTCAGGACCTGCGGGACACTCCCCCTGCCGGCAGCGGGCGACCGTATTCCTGATCTGAGTTGAAGAGATATCGACCTTTTCCCCCTCCAGCAGAGTTATGCGGAATGCGGGGTTTTCCTCCATAAGGGCATCTCGCACGGCCACGAGGTCCGTACCGGTCCTTGGATAGACCACTACTCCATACTGCGTTAGGATATAGTCGTACCGGCTCCAGCGGTGCATATCGGCAAGACTGTCGGCACCGATTGCGAGGACGATGCTGTCGCCCGGGTATTCTTCCGCAAGAACGTCAAGAGTGCGCCAGGTGTACATCGGTGCATTCCCGTCCTGAAGGCGGAACTCCACATCGCACACTTCGGCATTCAGTTCCGGCCTTGCAAGCACTTCCCTTCCTGCGGCCACAAGCCTTTGCGCGGCATTCGCCCTCTTCCCCTCCTCCTTGAGCGGATTCTGCGGCGAAACCACAACCAGTGTCCTGTCGAAAAGTCCGCACCCGGCAAGGGCTCGCATCACAGCGATGTGCCCCTCGTGCATCGGATCGAAACTACCTCCGTAAACGGCGATTCTCATACTCCCGCAAATATACAGAAAAAAACTACAGCAGGAAAAATGCTCCGGCTGTAATTATCAGATGATCTCTATGGGATCACCTGCAATATAGTGTGTTCAGTTTCCCGTCTTGGCACCTTCCTTAATCCGGGCCTTTTTCAAGGAAGGTTCCCCTATTGGAATCACCACCTTACTTGATTTCAGTCCTCTTCAAGGAAGGTCCCGACCGGGCAACAGGCGCGGCGATGAGGGCCATCCCTCAGAACCACCCGCAGCCGTGCCTGTAATCGCCGCGCTTACTTGCCGCGCGGCGGTGGTGCCACTTCAACTCCCACAACCCCGAGTTTTACGGAAAACAGGCCGAAAGTCGTAAAACTCCGCTCTTCAACCCCGA
>JAGHTP010000099.1 GCA_018065265.1 Candidatus Cryptobacteroides aphodequi
CGGCGGACACCCTTGCCTTTGGCTGTAACCTTCCCACTATCAGGGCGGTTTAGGGACTTTCCCCCATTAGAGTACGTTCGTGCTGGACGAACAATAATAAAAGGCTGACCAGTGAGGTCAGCCTTTTTGGTGTATCGGAAGTCGAAATTACTTCGTGATGACTTTGGCCATTTCGCAGACCTTGTTCGAGTAACCCCACTCGTTGTCGTACCAGGCGCAAACCTTTACGAAAGTAGGATCGAGCTGGATACCAGCCTTAACGTCGAAGATAGAGGTGCGTGCATCGTTGCGGAAGTCGGTAGAAACGAGAGGCTCGTCGGTGTATCCGAGGATGCCCTTAAGTTCGCCTTCTGAAGCCTCTTTCATTGCAGCGCAAATCTCGTCGTAGGTGGCGGGAGTCTTGAGCTCGCAGGTGAGGTCAACGAAGCTGACGTCAGATGTAGGAACGCGGAGGCTCATACCGGTAAGTTTGCCGTTGAGCTCAGGGAGAACCTTACCAACAGCCTTGGCAGCACCAGTGCTTGAAGGGATGATGTTCTCGAGGATACCACGACCACCGCGCCAGTCTTTCTTCGAAGGACCGTCAACGGTCTTCTGGGTAGCTGTAGCAGCGTGAACGGTTGTCATAAGACCGCGAACGATACCGAACTTGTCGTTGAGAACCTTGCTGATAGGAGCGAGGCAGTTGGTGGTGCAAGATGCGTTGGAGATGATGGTCTGGCCAGCGTAGGTCTTGTCGTTAACACCATAAACGAACATAGGAGTAGCGTCCTTGGAAGGAGCGGACATGATGACTTTCTTAGCACCGGCCTTGATGTGTGCGGATGCGAGCTCTTCGGTAAGGAAGAAACCTGTAGACTCAACAACTACGTCAACTCCGAGGGCACCCCAAGTGATGTTTGCGGGATCCTTCTCAGCGAAGACCTGAATCTTGTTGCCGTCAACGATGAGGTAGTTCTCCTCAACTTTGATATCGTGCTTGAACTCACCGTGTACTGAATCGTACCTGAGCATGTAAGCAAGATAATCTGCGTCCAGAAGGTCGTTGATACCGACTACCTGGATGTCTTTGCCGAAATTCTCGACAGCGGCACGGAATACCATACGGCCGATACGGCCAAATCCGTTAATACCAAGTTTGATCATTTTTTTGATAGATATTTAAAAAGGTTTAACTATTCGCTTAAAAGCGCCGCAAAGATACCCATTTTCAGATAAAAAATCAATATCTTTGCGCAGTTTGAATCAGCAGATGAAAATACTTGTCACAAACGACGACGGAATGTCATATCAGGGCCTCCAGAGCCTTGTCAAAGTCCTTCGCCCTATGGGTGATCTTGTGGTCATTCCGCCCAAGTTCCATCAGAGCGGCGCGTCCATGGCCGTGACAATGGGAATGAAACCCATTGCGGTCAAGAAGGTCAGCGAGAAGCCGGGGGAGCAGTGGTGGTATGTCGATGCAACTCCGAGCAGTTGCGTAAAATGGGCACTCGATGAAATCTATACGGACGGTCTTCCGGACCTTGTCGTGAGCGGTGTGAATCACGGCGCCAATGCGGCTTCCGCCATACTCTATTCGGGTACTGCCGGGGCTGCGAAGGAGGGTGCTCTGGCCGGCGTGCTTTCGATTGCCGTGTCGCTTGACAAGTTTGCCCGTGATGCCGATTTTTCGGCTGTTGAAGAGCTCCTGCCCGGCATAATAGAAAAAATTATTGCAACTCACGATGGAAAATTCGGTTGCTGGTACAACGTGAATTTCCCGTATCTCCCTGTCAATCAAATCAAAGGTGTTACTCTGGCGGCTCAGGGCACTCAACACTGGCTGAAAGAGTTCCGCCCGTATGACTATGAATTGTCCAAAAAAATAGGTATCTTGGCGGACAATTTGGACCTTAGCGGTAAACCGCTCGCTGAAGAAGGCGAAAAGATAGTCGTTATGGCCGGTGATCTGACCGGAGACCCTCACAATAACGAGGAGAGCGACTGCATTCTGCTGGAACAGGGCTACATAACCGTGAGCGTCCATAAACTGGATACGACAGATTACGAAGAACTCGACAGACTCCGCAGGATCTGGCAATGAAGTACTACATTATAGCAGGTGAAGCGTCAGGCGACCTTCACGCATCGAATCTGGTCAAAGGGCTTTTCGCAGAAGACCCTCAGGCCGTGGTACGCGCGTGGGGTGGCCCGAAATTGCGTGAGGCCGGCGCCGAAGTGGTGCACGACTATCGCGGCAATGACGTCATGGGCATCTCCGACACGGTTTCACGTGCCGGGAGCATCGTCAGCTCTCTGCACCGCTGCAAGGCCGATATCCTCGACTTTGCCCCCGATGCCGTAGTGCTTGTCGACTATCCCGGCTTCAATCTGCGCATTGCGAAATTCGCGCACCGCAAAGGTCTGCGCGTGTTCTACTATATCGCCCCGAAGACCTGGGCCACGCGCCCCTGGCGCAACAAGAGGCTCAGAGCGTGGGTCGACCGCCTCTTCATCGTATTCCCCTTCGAAAAGGACTATTTCGGCAAGGTCGGCGTGCCTTACAGCTATGTCGGCAATCCGCTTCTGGATGCTGTCGATTCGCACGTTTTCAACCCTGTCTGCGAAGAGCCTTACGTGGCGCTTCTGCCCGGTTCGCGCAAGGGCGAGATCGAGCGTATGATGCCTGTCTGCAAGAAGCTGGCGCACTCGCTGTGGTGCAAACTGATTATTGCCGGTGCCCCCAACCGCACCAAGGCCGATTACGAGCCTTATCTGGAAGGGGAGAAGAACATAGAAGTGGTGTTCGACCGTACCTACGACGTCCTCAAAGGAGCGAAGGCGGCGGTTGTGAACAGCGGCACCGCATCGCTCGAAGCCGCGCTTACAGGCACGCCGCAGGTGGTTTGCTGGAGCGGGTCGCGCCTGACGGCCTGGATCGCCAGGAAGGTTCTGCACGTATTCGACCATATCAAGTATATCAGCCTTGCCAACCTCATTCTCGACAAGCAGATATTCACCGAACTGGTCCAGGAGGATTTCACATACGAAAACCTGGAAGCCGAGGTGAGTACACTGCTCGGCAGCGAAGAACGCCGCAAGGCTATGGCTGAAGATTATGCGCGTTTGCGTGAGGTGCTCGGCGGAAGCGGAGCATCACGCTACGCTGCAACTGAAATGATAAAAGAAATCAAACATATTTAACACATGAAACATCTCAAAAGAATCCTGGTGGCTTCAATCTTACCCCTGGCTGCCGTAGCTTGCAAGGAGGAAGTTCCCGAACCTTCCATCATCGAAAAGGACGCCCAGATCGAGCAGTCCATCGAGGCGAAGATTGCAACTATGACCCTCGAGGAGAAGGTCGGCCAGATGGTCCAGATCAACGTCACACAGTTTGCCAATGCCGATTTCGAGGCTAGCGGCGCAAAGCTCGACGAACTCATCGGCAAGTACAAGATCGGTTCGTTCCTCAATGTCTATAACGCAGTAACGCCCGAGCGCATGGCAGAGACAATCACTGCCATCCAGGAACGTTCAATGGATAAGATCGGCATTCCCGCCATCTATGGACTTGACCAGATTCACGGCTCCACTTATCTTACCGGCGGTACCCTTTTCCCTCAGGAAATCAACCTCGGCGCTACGTTCAACGTACGCTTCGCAACCGAGCTTGGAAAGTCCATCGCTTATGAGTCACGTTCAGCCCTCATCCCCTGGTCGTTCTCTCCCGTCATGGATCTTATGCGCAACCCTTGCTGGTCACGCTGCTACGAGAGCTACGGTGAGGATCCCTATCTCCAGTCGAAGATGGTGACCGCTCAGGTGAAGGCAATGCAGGGTTCCGATCCCAACCATATCGATGCCGCTCACGTGGCTGTTTCACTCAAGCATTATCTCGGATACGGTGCTCCCGCTTCGGGCAAGGACCGCACTCCTGCATATATCACCGAAAGCGATCTGCGCGACAAGTTCTTCGCACCTTTCAAGGCCGGTATCGAAGCCGGTGCCGCATCGGTGATGGTCAACTCCGGTTCAATCAACGGTGTCCCCGTACACGCCAACCACGAGCTCATCACCGTATGGCTCAAGGAACAGCTCCACTGGGACGGTATGGTCATTACCGACTGGGCTGACATCAACAACCTTTTCATCCGCGACAAAGTCGCCAAGGACCGCAAGGACGCCATCCGCATCGGTATCAATGCCGGTATCGATATGATTATGGATCCTCTCGACCCTACCGTTACCGAAGATCTCGTACAGCTTGTCAATGAGGGTAAGATTGAGATGGCCCGCATCGACGACGCTGTCGCACGCGTTCTTCGCCTCAAATACCGTCTCGGCCTGTTCGCCAACCCTACCTGGCAGATCGAGAAGGCTTATCCCGAATTCGGTGGCGAAATGCTTGCCCAGAAGTCGCTCGAGGCTGCTGTTGAGTCAGAAATCCTCCTCAAGAACGACGGTATCCTTCCTCTTAAGGAGGGTACAAAGATTCTTCTCTGCGGCCCTAACGCCAACAGTGTACGCACACTCAACGGTGGCTGGTCTTACACCTGGCAGGGTACCGACGACAAGAAATATGTCGGCAAGTACAACACAATCTACAAGGCACTCAAGAACAAGTTCGGCGCTGAGAACGTAGTTTACGTTCCTGGTGTCAAGTATACGGGAAAGGAGAACAGCATCGCCGACTGGAACAAGGACGAGGTTGTCAACTACTACACCCTCGAGATGGCTGCCGATACTTGCGATGTCATCATTGCCTGTGTAGGTGAGAATACCTATGCCGAGACTCCCGGCAACATCGATGACCTCTCGCTCTCTGCAAACCAGCAGAAGATGCTTGCTCTGCTCACCAAACTTGACAAACCCGTCATCCTCGTCCTCAACGAAGGCCGTCCCCGTGTTCTCGGCCCCGTTACCGAGCAGGTCAATGCAATCGTTGATATCCTCCTTCCCGGTAACTACGGTGGAGATGCTCTTGCCGAGCTTCTTTCCGGAGACCAGAACTTCTCGGGACATCTTCCTTTCACATATCCCAAGTATGTCAACTCGCTCGGAACCTACGACCACAAGGTCAGCGCCACATCGGTTGACGCACAGTCCGGAGAGGACCGCAACCTCAACGCACAGTGGAACTTCGGTGACGGTCTGAGCTACACGACATTCGCTTACTCACACCTCAAGGCCAACCGCAAGCACTTCACATCCGAGGTCGAGCTCAAGATCACCGTGATCGTCAGCAACAACGGCAGCGTCGAAGGCAAGGACGCTGTGCTTCTCTTCGCAAAGGATGAGATTGCAGAGCAGATCATCCCCGATGCCAAGAGGCTTCGCGGTTTCTATAAGGTTAACCTCAAGGCCGCCGAGAAGAAGCGTATCACATTCCGCATTCCTGCAAAGGAACTCGCTTATGTAGGCGTTGACGGAAAATGGCGCATCGAGGAAGGCGACTACACCTTTATGGTAGCAGACCAGAGCTTCACTGTTCATTGCGATGAGACCCGCGTTTGGGAATGCCCCAACCAGAACGATCCGCTTCCTGAAGTAGAATAATTTATACCTTATATATCATAGGGGGCCTGCTTTTGTTGAGCCGGCCCCCTATGATATTAAAAAGATGAATCGATGAGGATGGTACCGTGCTGGTGAAGGGAGCACAAATAGTAAATCGAGATAAATTGAAGTAAATTGATATAAATCGTAATATCAAGCACTTGCAAGATTTTTGATTTATTTTACAAAATTCCGTTGTGCAATAATTTTGGATTAGTTGTGCAAAAAATGTAAATTTGCACAACGGAAAATGATTTGTGCTTCTAATTGAACGACGTGATGGAAAGAATAACACTATTTATACGCTCAACCAAGACGGATGGAGAAATAAA
>JAGHTP010000042.1 GCA_018065265.1 Candidatus Cryptobacteroides aphodequi
AGACGCGAAGTGTCGGGCCTTGTCTGAACGGCTCTGCGAGGCTGCTCCTGCAGAGGGATGAATGCACGCAGCAGGAACGAGAGAACGTCCTGGTTGAGCGCCTCGAGCATTGCAGCAAAGAGGTTGTAGCTCTCGAGCTTGTAAACGACCTTCGGGTCCTTCTGCTCGTATGAGGCGTTCTGAACGCTCTGCTTGAGGTCGTCCATCTCGCGCAGATGCTCTTTCCAGTGTTCGTCTATCTGGTAGAGGATGATGTTCTTGCTGAGGGTCTTGGCAACCTCGCGGCCTTCGGAATTGTAGGCCTTCTCGAGATTGACGGAAAGCGTGATTACCTTGCGGCCATCGCTAACTGGGATGGCAATGTTCTGATACATTGTTCCCTGGCTCTCGTAAACCTTCTTGATAATAGGAGCAAGTTTCTCCACGAGTGCCGACATACGGCGGTCGTAAACCTCCTTCATCTGGGCGCAGAGGGCATCGACGATGGCCTGCTGCTTGGACTTGGTGTAGAATGCCTCGTCGAAACCGGGATCGATGGAGAGTTTTGCCATAAGTGTTTCGGAGAAGTCCTCGAACGACATTCCGTCGCAGTTCTCGACGAGGAGCGATGCGGTGTCGACCATCATGTTCTGGAGGTCGATCTCGATCTTCTCTCCGCTTATGGCATTACGGCGGCGCGAGTAGATGGCTTCGCGCTGATAGTTCATAACGTCATCGTATTCGATGAGGTTCTTGCGGACGCCGAAGTTGTTCTCCTCAACCTTGCGCTGAGCCTTTTCGATGGCACCTGAAAGCATCGAGCTTTCGAGCGCCTCGTTCTCTTCCATTCCGAGCTTGTCGACGATGGCGGCAATACGCTCCGAGCCGAATAGACGCATAAGCTTGTCTTCGAGCGAGATGTAGAAGCGCGAAGAACCGGGATCGCCCTGACGGCCGGAACGGCCTCTCAGCTGACGGTCAACACGGCGGCTGTCGTGACGCTCGGTACCTATGATGGCAAGGCCTCCGAGGGCCTTGACTTCTTCGGTAAGTTTGATATCGGTACCACGGCCCGCCATATTGGTGGCGATGGTAACGCAGCCACGCTGGCCTGCCTGTGCGACGATTTCGGCCTCGCGTGCGTGCTCCTTGGCGTTGAGCACGTTGTGACGTATGCCCCGCATACGTAACATCCTGCTGAGGAGTTCCGAAGTCTCGACATCGGTGGTACCCACAAGGACAGGGCGTCCTGCCTGAGAGAGTTCGACAACGTGGTCTATGACGGCGGCGTATTTCGCCTTCTTTGTCTTGTAGATGAGGTCATCCTGGTCATCGCGCAGAACGGGACGGTTGGTGGGGATGACCATAACGTCGAGTTTGTAGATGCTCCAGAACTCACCCGCTTCGGTTTCGGCCGTACCGGTCATACCTGCAAGCTTGTGATACATCCTGAAGTAGTTCTGGAGGGTGATGGTGGCAAAGGTCTGTGTGGCAGCCTCAACCTTGACGTTCTCCTTGGCCTCGACAGCCTGGTGCAGACCGTCGCTCCAGCGCCTTCCTTCCATAATACGGCCGGTGGACTCGTCGACGATCTTGACCTTGCCGTCCATAATTACATAGTCGACGTCCTTCTCGAACATCGCATATGCCTTGAGGAGCTGGCTGACGGTGTGGATACGTTCGCTCTTGAGCGAGAAATCTTCCATAAGGGCGTCCTTGCGCTCCTGCTTCTCGGCGGCGGAAAGGCCCTCGGCCTCTATCTCGGCAGTCTTGCTGCCGACATCGGGAATAACGAAGAAATCGTCGCTGCCCACATAGCCTGCGAGCAGTTCCTGACCCTTGTCGGTAAGCTGGATGGAATGCAGAACCTCATTGATGACGAAGAACAGAGGATCGGTCACTACCGGCATCTCCTTCTCGTTGTCCTGCATATAGTAATTCTCACTCTTCTGAAGTATCACTTTAATACCGGGCTCGCTTAGATACTTGATGAGCGGCTGGTATTTGGGAAGACCCTTGTGGGCACGGAGAAGGAGTTTTCCGCCTTCGGCCTCGTCGCCTTCGGCAATCTTCTTCTTGGCCTCGGTGAGCACCTGGTTCACAAGAGTACGCTGCTGCTGGTAGAGTTTCTCCACGTAGGGACGGTACTCCATGAACTGGTCGTCGTTCTGAGCGCGGCTCACGGGACCGGATATGATAAGAGGAGTACGGGCGTCGTCGATGAGCACGGAGTCCACCTCATCGACAATGGCGAAGTGGTGCTTGCGCTGCACGAGGTCTTCGGTACGCGTGGCCATATTGTCGCGCAGATAGTCGAAGCCGAACTCGTTGTTGGTTCCGAAGGTGATGTCGCAGTCGTATGCCTTCTTGCGGGCTTCGGAGTTGGGTTCGTGCTTGTCGATGCAATCCACACTCAGGCCGTGGAACATATAGAGAGGGCCCATCCACTCCGAGTCACGCTTGGAGAGGTAGTCGTTGACCGTCACCATATGCACACCCTTGCCTGCAAGGGCATTGAGGAACACGGGCAGAGTGGCGACGAGGGTCTTTCCCTCACCGGTGGCCATCTCGGCTATCTTGCCCTGATGCAGGGCGATACCGCCGATGAGCTGCACGTCGTAATGTACCATCTCCCACTTGAGGTCGTTTCCTCCGGCCACCCAGTGGTTGTGATAGATGGCCTTGTCGCCGTCGATATGCACGAAATCGTGCGATACGCTCAGCGCGCGGTCGAAATCGTTCGCGCTGACCTCTATCTCATCGCTGCCGGCAAAGCGGCGGGCTGTACTCTTGACTATTGCGAATGCCTCGGGAAGAACCTTCTCGAGAGCCTTTTCTATGGCCTCATCCTCGTCCTTGACGAGTTTGTCCGATTCTGTGGCGAGCTTTTCCTTCTCGCTGACGGGCAGTTCGGCACCCTCGAGTGCGGCGCGTATCTCGGCGATGCGGTCCTCGAACGGCTTCTCGACTTCGGCGAGGTAGGCTCTCAGAGAGGCGCTCTTCTCGCGGAGGCCGTCATTCGAAAGGGCATCGATCTCGGGATACACGGCAAGAATCTTGTCGAGTATGGGTTTGACTGCCTTGTAATCGCGTTCGGCCTTCGAGCCGAACAGGGCTTTTATGACGTTTGCTAATGACATTATGGTTCAATAAGTCTAAATCGCGCAAATTTAACAAAAAATATCCAACATTTTATTGCTAACTTTGGGCGTTTATGGGAAAGAAGATAGTTATTGTCGGGCCGGCGCACCCCTACAGGGGTGGCATCGCCGCCTTCTCCGAAAGGCTTGCAGCCGCTCTGCAGGCAGCGGGCTGCGAGGTTGAACTCATTACATTCACCCTTCAGTATCCATCTTTCCTCTTCCCCGGAAAAACCCAGTACAGCGACTCCCCCGCCCCCGAAGGGCTGCATATCACAAGGCTGCTGAATTCCATCAATCCTTTCAGTTGGATACGCACGGCGCGCGCGGTGCGCAAGGCCGGGCCCGATCTGGTGATCTACTCGTACTGGATGCCCGCGATGGCCCCCGCCCTTGGCTGCACGGCCCGCTGGAGCCGTCTTAAGAGCCGCAGCATCGCGCTGGTGCACAATCTCATACCCCACGAAGGGCATTTTACCGACAGGCTGCTTTCGCGTTTCTTCGCAAAGAGCGTGAGCAAGTTTGCAGCCCTCAGCGAACCGGTGCTCGGCGACATCCTGGAACTTGTTCCCGACGCCGAATGCAAGCTTCTCTTCCACCCCGTGTACGACCAGTTCGGGCCGGCCGCGGACCGCTCGGAAGCCTGCGGCGCACTCGGCCTCGACCCCGCAAAGCGCTATCTTCTCTTCTTCGGACTGATACGCGACTACAAAGGGCTCGACCTGCTTCTGCGCGCCTGGGCTGCGTCGGAGCGCAAGGCTGAGCTGATCGTCGCCGGAGAATTCTATTCCGACGGACAGAAATACCACGACCTCGCCGCGGAGATGGGCATAGACGACCGGGTGATCTGGCGCACGGACTACATTCCCGACTCGGAGGTGAGGCTGTATTTCAGCGTGGCGGACCTTCTGGTACTTCCCTACCGCAGCGCAACGCAGAGCGGCGTGGAACGCATAGCACTGAATTACACTCTTCCCACGGCCGTCACGCGCACCGGAGCGCTGGCCGAAGGTATGACCGACGGCCGCGACGGCATAGTGATGGACCCCGACCCCGAAAGCATATGCGCGGCACTGAACTCCTTCTACGGAGGATGGTTCGACTTCAAGGACGAACTTGAGCGCAAGCGCCTGCGTTACAGCTGGGACGAATTCTGCAGCAAACTTCTGAAATGAGCAATATCGACAGGAAAAAGATAGCGCGCAACACTCTGCTGCTGTATGTCAGGATGGGTCTGATACTCAATATCATTTTATGCAAACTGACGGGTCTGGAAGGACGATTCCTTAAAAAAGAAACAAAGTTGTTACTTGAGGAATTCGACCGCTTCAAACCCGATATTCTGCACCTTCACTGCATACACGGATGGTATGTGAACGCACCTAGACAAAGACCGTTATGATGCTCTCGCGTATGGACGAGAAGTCGAAACGCATCAGCGCGGCTCTGCGCATCTGGAAGCGCGTTCAGCCTTCGCATCCCGACTGGAAGCTCGTGATTGTGGGTGGTGGTGACGATCTGCCCTGGTTCAAAAAGCTCGCCCGCGGCCTGCAGGGAGTAAGTTTCGAGGGAAGACAGCCCGATTCGCTGCCCTACTACCGCGGAGCTTCAATCTTTATGCTCACTTCGCGCTACGAAGGATGGGGCATAACCCTTACCGAAGCTCAGCAATGCGGTGCCGTTCCCGTGGCATTCGCTTCGTACGCATCGGCTTCGGACATAATCGAAAGCGGGGCAAACGGTCTTCTGGTCAAAGACCGCGATGAAAAGGCTTTCGCACAAGCTTTGGAGACGCTGATGGATGATGACAAGCTGCGCAGCAGTATGGCTCTGCGCGGCCTTGACAGCGTTCAGGCCTTCAGAGGCAAAGCGGTTGTCAGCCGCTGGATGGAACTTCTTGAGAAGACCAGCGCCGCGAAGTAGATCAGACGCGACGGCGAGCCAGGCATTCCCTACCCTTCACAAACGCGAACAGCAGGATGAAAAGGTACATCAGCGCCTTGAAAGCGGCGCTGACCTTATAGCCGCGATATATGGAGTCGGGCCTGAATTCAAAGGCAATAACGTGTTCACCTGCAGGCACATTGAGTGCACGAAGAACATAGTCTACGCGGAAGTGTTCAACCGCCTGTCCGTCGATATAGGCATTCCATCCCTTGGGGTAATAGATTTCCGAGAAAACAGCAGTCTTTTCGCAAGGGCAGGAAGTACGGTATTCGAGCCTGTCGCTCCGGTGCGAAAGAAGTTCGATGCTGCCCGGAGTCTCAGGACTGGGGGCAATTGCGAATTCAGAGAAGTATTCGTCGGCAACGGCGCTGCGCTCCGGATCGATTGTCCAAAGGGCGTCGGACTCCTCGCGAGGCGAAGCAACGAAGCTCACGCCATCCACGAACCAGGCCGGGCCAAGGGCTTCCGGATTTAGCGAAATACTTTGTCCGCCACTTTCGTTAGAACGTATTATATACTTGGTGTTCAGCATATTATATACATTCATATTACCCTTTGACAGATGAGCGTCTATAAGGTCCTGATATCTACGCAGTTTGGCGGCGTGATATCCACCAATCGAGTTGAGATAGTACGATGTGCGGGCGTCGTTGAAAGTGTTCACACTGAGGTTTGCACAACGGAAATATCCGGGGTCCTGGAGTATCTCCTTTTCGTAAGGACGCATCTGGAAGAAGGAGTCATTCTCGCGCTTGGTAACCCAGTTGTCCTGCCCGAAGAAGCGCAGGTCAACAGGAATCATATCGGTCATCACAAGCGCGGCAAGGGCCAGGGCGAAAGGAACCTTCTTCACCTTGCCGGCTACAAAAGCGCAGAGGAGTCCGGCTCCAAGCACAACGAATGCAAGCGAACGCCAGGCATCAGCCTTGAGCATTGCAGCGCGCTGGGCCATAACCGGGCCGAGGAACCATTCGGGGAAGGACTGGTCGGCATAGCCCGAGAACGAGCATATCGCACCGCCGAACAGGGCGAGGATCAGACATATGCCACCGAGCACCGCCGACGATATGCCGAGAGCCTTGAATGCGGCGCGGCGCTCTATGCGGCCTTCGAACAGATCGCGCAGGGCGAGGAATCCAAGAAGCGGCATCGCCACCTCGGCGACAACCAGAATGCTCGACACCGTCCTGAACTTGTTGTACAGGGGGAAGTGATCGAAGAAGAACTGGGTAAGAGGCATAAAGTTATGACCCCAGCTCAGAAGTATCGAGAACAGAGTCGCGGCCAGAAGAGCCGATTTATAGGGTCCCTTCACCACTATGCAGCCGAAAAGGAAAAGCAGGCAGACTATGGCACCCACATACACGGCTCCGGCCGTGAACGGCTGCTGCCCCCAGTAAGTCGGAGCGCCGGCGACGATGTTCCTTGCCGAAGCGGCAGGCACGCCCACGCGGACGAGCGATTTGTACAGAGCCGAACCGCGGCCAACATTGTACGATGACGAGCCTCCCATATAGTTGGGAACGAGCAGAGTCAGGGTTTCATCGATGCCATAACTCCAGGCCGTGGCGTATTCTATGTCGAGGCCGGCAGGGGCTTTCTCCCCCGCTTCGGTCAGTTCGCTGTGCGAGCCGCGCATCGTTTCACCAACATACTCGCTGTTGGACTTGAGGATGTGGTAGCCCGTGCCAACACCAATGCCTATGGCCAGGATGAAGACGCCCAGCGCAAGAGCCAGTTTCGGCAGAGCCTTCTCCTTTATGTGCATCACGATTTCGGCAATGCCCATCAGGCCCAGCATCATAAACATATAGTACGACATCTGCGGGTGACGCAGAAGCCCGGCCGAGCTGAAAAGCATCACCAGGATGGCGCCCAGCGCGTATTTGCGGCGGCGGAATATAAGATAGAAGCCTCCTATCACCGGCGCGATGAAGGCGAGGGTCATCGCCTTGGTCTGGTGTCCGGCAGGAATGATGAGCAGGAAATACGACGACAGCGCAGCGGCAAGCGCACCCGTAAGGCTCAGCCAGGGGCCGAGCCCGAAGGCCAGGAACATTATGAAGAAGCCTATCAGATAGCCCATTATCAGGCCGCGGACGTCATCGAAGAAGAATGTGATGAGTTTTTTGAAAAAACGGTCCACCGCATTCACCACCTTCACGATGCCCTTCTCGGGCGAGCGGAGGGCAATCTGGTACGCGGGCATACCGCTGAACATCGCCTCGGCCCAGGCCGAAGGCGTCTCGGCCGTCTTGTTGTATTCGACAAGCTGGTGCGACATTCCCTTCCACTGGTTGGTGTCTCCCTGCTGGAGGGTTCTACCGCTGAACTGCGGTGCGGTATAGGCCAGAGTAAGGGCGACGAAGACGAGCATCGCCACCAGGTAGGCCCCATATTTTTTCAAAAATTGCATCATTTTACTATATTTGCAATCGCAAAGCGGGATTAGCACATCGGTAGTGCATCAGCTTCCCAAGCTGAGGAGGAGGGTCCGACTCCCTTATCCCGCTCTTTTTTTATTTTTGGTCGGGAAACCCCATAAGTCTTCTGCGCATGGGATGAACCGGCCGATTTTTCTAGTTGGCTAAGGTAGGAATAATTTGTGGATTAGCCTTGGCCCAGGGGCAAAAACCGTGTTCAGGCATTGATGTTTGCCCGCGGGACATAATAATTAAAAAAACAGAATCGACATAATTTTGTTTTTTACAAAAAACAGCATATCTTTGTGAGCAGAGATAACTATGCAAATGGAAAAACTTTTCGAAAGACACGACAACTATCTGGCGGATATTCCTATGGACTATGTCCGTGAGATTGCAGGCAAGATTGACTGGAACTCACGGCTAATAGCCATAAAAGGTCCCAAGGGTGTAGGCAAGTCGACAATTATGCTTCAGCATATAAAGAACAATTTTGCCGCAGATGACAGGCATGTCCTATACTGCTCTGCAGACACAAGCTATTTCACGACGCACACCCTGACCCAGACAGCCGACATGTTTGTAAAGATTGGCGGGGCCCATCTCTTCATAGATGAGATTCACAAATATAAAGGCTGGAGCAGCGAGATAAAGGAGATCTATGATGCGCACAAAGGTTTGAGGATCGTTATCAGCGGGTCTTCTCTGATAAGACTCAACGACGGGGATGCCGATCTATCCAGAAGGGTGGTCCCATACCTGATACCCGGGCTTTCATTCAGGGAATATCTCCTGATGGAGAAAGGGATAGCCATAGATAGCATCAGCCTTGACAAGCTGCTCGAGTCACCGAACAGTTTTTGTGCCGCAGTCAAGAAAAAATGCCATCCACTGGAATTCTTCAAGGACTATCTGAAAAAAGGGTATTATCCGTTCTATTTTGAGAGCCGGAACACATATCCCATACAGGTAGAAAATGTCATCGACTACATCATAAACGTGGAGTTAACACAGCAGCGAGGGCTTGAAGTCGGGAACATCAGGAAGGTGAAAGCATTGCTGAAGGTCATATCGAATTCCGTTCCTTATGAGGTGGATATACAGAAACTTTCAAAATCCATCGGAATAGAGAGGGGAACTGTACTCAAGTATTTGAAGTACCTTGAGGAAGCGAAGCTCATAATCCGGCTTTTCCAGAATCTGGACCGGGTCGGGGACCTTCAGAAACCTGACAAGATATTACTTGACAATGCGAACCTGATGCATATCCTTGCTGATTCATTTCCGGTAATCGGGACACTGCGCGAATGCTTCTTCTGCAACCAGCTGATATCGGCAGGACACAAGTTGGAATATGGTGGTATCAAGACCGGAGATTTCAGAATAGACGATTCAAAGGTTATCGAAGTCGGAGGCATTGACAAGGATTTCTCACAGGTAAGCAGCGAACCCGATGCTTATGTGGCCGCCGATGACATAGACAGCGCCATTGGCAGAAAGATACCTCTCTGGGCTTTCGGAATGCTGTATTGACAATTCCGAGTGTCAGTTTCAGTAGCCAAACCGTGTTCAGGCATTGATGTTTTGAAGCCTGGAGAGGATCGAGTACCTGACAGCTAGTCATGCAGCGTAGGACCGTGTGGCGCGGTCATGAGGTTCGCTCATGCTTCGCGGTGCGGGTCGCGCGTTGCCTCCTGGCGCAGCGAGGGAGAAAAGCGGAAATGGTTATACCCTGAGCTTGAGACCGGCAAGAATCGTATCCGGAGCCAGGTCCATCACAGCCCTTTCCTCTCCAGACATACAGAATCCGCAATCTCCGCAGAGCGAGAATGTCTCGCCTATGCAGCGGTCGCTTCTGGTACCGTCCATAAAGACGAAATTGGTCATCCAGCAGACGGTGCGGAAATCCATATAGCGCATATGCTTCAGGCCAGTGCGCGAATTCATTATCGGGTAACCTTTCTTCTTGTACGAGATTATGAGGTCGATGACCTCGAGCCTCTTTTCAAGGGGCAGGGCAAGCACTTCGGTACCGGGGAACGGGGTGTGGAAATTGAGTGAAACCTCCTTGAAATACGGGCTCGCCGCCACATATTCGATCGTCGCGGCTACGCTGTCCACATTCAGGGTATTGATCGCCATATTGGCGCTCAGGGCCTTGTGGCCACACTCGGCTACATTCTTCTCAAGCCTTTCGAAAGTACCCTTGCCACGAATGCGTTCGTGGTACTCTCCCACTCCGTCCATGCTGACCCAGATACTGTCGGCGCGGCTTCCCGCGAAGGGTTTCTGAGCGTTGGTGGTGATGGTGCAGGAGAAGAAGCCCAGGCTGCGGGCAAGGTCGCAAAGGTCGTTCACGTCGGCCGGACGGCCATCGATCAGGTGGTTCTCATCCTGCCAGAGGAACGGCTCCCCTCCCTCGAAATCGACGAATCGCGAACCGAGCGAGTGGCAGTATTCGAGTTCCTCCTTTATCTGTTCGAAAGTCTTGCTTACCGGGTCGTTGTGGTTGTAGACGCTGCAATGCCTGCAACTGAGATTGCATCTGTCCGAAATGAACAGCACGCTCTGCAGAGGGGCTTTACGGCCGAAGAACTTGGCGCGGAACCACCACCAGCCCAGATATATGAATTGATTCAGTTTCATAAGGCGAAAATGCGTATGATGAGAGCGGCTGTCATAGCGAGAAGACAGAAGCCGCTGAGAATGTTCCTCGAGCCGTACCACCTGGCCATAAACCATTCCACTCCCGCCTTGCGTATATCATCCCACATAGCCATAGGGCCCATCCAGCGCGGCATTACGGAAAAGTCTCTCTGGACGCCGCGGCTGAAGTCAAGAAGCGAGCGCCAGAGCCAGATTGCGCGAGGCAGGTCGAGCAGCACTACGAGGAAAAGCGGATGCACCAGCCCGAGCACAACGCCTGCGACCACAATCGCGAAAGGCAGGAACGAGAACAGGGCCGAAGCCACGAGGCAGGCCTTGTTTGTGCCGAGAAGGCGCGCGAAGGTCATCTTATTGCTCTCGGCATCGCCGGGCATATCGATGAAGCTGTGCGTGAAGAGTATGTTGAGCACGAGCAGGCCAACGGGCACGCTCATAAATATGATGTCCCATCCCAGCGACCCGCACGAAGCGTAGAACGTTCCGCACATAAGCAGAGGGCCGAAGATGAAACCGATAATAGGCTCGCCGAAGCCGTGATAGGCCAGTTTGAAGGGAGGTGCCGAATAGAACACGCCCAGAAAGGCGCATATCAGCACAATCGCAACCAGTATCCAGGTGCCTTGGGGGTTCGAGGCAAAGCCGCCGAGTTCGGTCCAGTACACAAAGATTCCGGCTCCGCAGGCCAGGGCCACGACTATGAACTGGGCTATGGCATAAGCCGTTGTGCGCAGCGTCTCAGTCCCGTCGGTAAGATACGGATACTTGACTGTCATTGCGCGGAAGCCCTTGCGTATCACGCGGTCGCGGTCGGAGAGCATATCCACCCTGTAATCGAACCAGTCATCGGCAATGTTCATAGCCAGGTGCGCGCACGCCACGCCCAGCACGGCGAGCAGCGCATATCCTATATGGAAATTGCCCGAGGCGGTAGCCATTACAACCGCCAGCACCGCCGGCATCACACTCTGCGGAAGGGCCATACTGCGACCGTACCGCACCCATTTGAGGATTTTCTTCATAACCTTACAAAGATACTATCCGAGCGATTAATCACAAAAACTATTTGATGCGCACGGCCCTGACTGTCTGGCCGTAACAGCGGGCATCATCCGCG
>JAGHTP010000014.1 GCA_018065265.1 Candidatus Cryptobacteroides aphodequi
CTGCTTCAGCAGCGGCGCTCTGCGCCTCAATCTCAGCCTGGGAAGCTGCATCGAGGGCCTCAGAAGGAGCTTCTGCGGCATTGACATAATTGCGGTTACGCTTGTACGAAGTAATCGCACTCTGCTCGCGGTTCTCCTTGACAGCCGTATCGACACCCTTCTGGAATATATTCCTGATCGACTCGAGCAGGTTTATGCTCGATTCTTCCACTACGTCCGTGAAAACAGGCACGCTCGAAGCATCCTGATACTTGACCTTGCCGAGGCTGAACTTCGTCTTTGCCGGAGTGCCGTACAGATCGACACCAAACCTCAGAGGCTGTGGCGAATGCAGGATCGAAGCGTGATAACGGAAATTCGATCCGGCCATATTCTGCACACCGGCAAGAGCCAGGGTATAACGGTCAACGTCAACAATGAACGGGAACACCTCAACGCGTGAATTCTTGAGCATGCCATCCACCTCAAGGGTTTGGATGGTGGCCTTCTTGTTGTCCTTGAACAGCAGCAGACGGGCAATCTTCGTAAAGTCGGGGCTGTTCTCGATGGTAAGGTCAGTTCCGGAAATACGGAGCACACCGTCCATCGTGGGCATAAGGAAGTTCATATGTTCATCAAGCGACGAAGTTGCCGATACATTGCAGTTCAGCAGGCCGCTGAAGCACTTGAGCATAGGCAGAGCCTCGTCAACCGAAGGAATGACATCGATTATCTGCTCCGCCGACATATCCTGCAGCCTAAGAGAGAAGCCGCAGCTCACATCCTTGCGTGTCTTCGTTGAATAGAAGGCATCGAGGTAGATGTTTCCTGCGCTGCTCAGAGCCTTGAAATCGGATATCTGCAGGCAGCGTTCCTTTGCAAGTGCATTGAGCGCAAGGGTATCTATGGTGAGCGAAGCGTAAGTTACGTTCCGCGCATCGAGCTTGATATCAGCAATCAGGTTGGCGGGAACGATAACAAGCGCAACACTGTCGGTCGAAGCCTTGGCCGCCGCAGAGGCTATCTGAGCCTCGTATGCGGCATCATCCTCGGCCATTGCGGCCGAAGAAGGCTTGAACTGGCTGCCCTGACTGTATGCGGTCAGCAGTTGGTTTGCATTCATCGCCTCCGAGGAGATGACGGCATCGGCACGCAGCACACCGCGTCCGAGCAGCATTCTCCTGAGCCCGGTAACAGTAGCGGTTACGGCAAGGTCGGAATCGCCGGCCTTGAGTCCGAACTCTTCCAGTGCGACAGTATACTTCTCGAACTTGGCGCCACCAGCTGTCAGAGAAGTACGCAGAGGGAAATAAGGAGTCACACCCCTTGCGGACGAAGCCGACCGGGGTCCGTCAAGAGTCCCCTCCTTGAAGTATTTGGCCAGCTCGTCCCCAAGGCTGAAGTTCAGGTCGCCGCTGCGCAAAGTCTCGTCCGAAAGCCAGTCCGGCCTGTCGGCAGCACCCTGACGAGTGCCCTGCGCACCATAAGCGGGACGCGAAGCGGCCGTGCGGGCACCACCCTGACCGGCAGCATCCCTGCGCCCGGCAGAACCGCCATTCTTCGAAAGCGTGTTCATCGTGGCCGACAGTTTGAGCGAAAGATCGCGTACCGAAGCGCGATTCACCCCTGAACGCACGAAAGCCCTCTCGGTCGTGCTTCGCAGCGAGAGCACCGGGATGCTCCTGTCGCCGTTGTACGGGC
>JAGHTP010000016.1 GCA_018065265.1 Candidatus Cryptobacteroides aphodequi
CGCGCATAAGCAAACGCGTCCGCTATGAAGCGCCGCTGCGGGAAGCTCCGGGTACGGCTTTCCTCGCGGCGCTTCATTGTCCGAATTCGTCCAACCTGAAATCACCTCGAAAGCCAACCCCCTTTGCAAGTCTTTGCAGGGCACATTGCCGATTGAGGTGTAGGCTCCGAACCGACACCTAGCTCACGGACTGCGTTGTATGGCACATTTCGGGAGGAGGTGATTTCGCTTTGGCACAGCATGGGGGGGGGAACTGGAAAACGAAATGCAAATGCGAAGTGCACTTCCCCCTCTACCAGCCTCCTACAGAAGTACCCATCGCACTTCGAAGCCGAAATAACTGCCGCCAAGTGCACGGGGTACCTCTACAAGCCATGAAAGAAGTGGGCGTGCACTTCGGTTTTGAGTTTCGTCAAAAAGGGAACGACCTGGAAGAATGCGACCAATTGTGGAACTCAATGAAGCGAATTGCCTCAGGTGCGAGACACAGGATTTTGCGCGTGACCCCTATTTTGCAGGTGATCCTCAAAAGCCCCCGCGGACTGATGTCTGCGGGGGCTTTCGGTGCCCGGGGCCGGGCTCGAACCGGCACGTCTGTTGAGGACACAGGATTTTGAGTCCAGCGCGTCTACCAATTCCGCCACTCGGGCAATTCCTGCGGGCACAAAGGTAAGGTAAAAAAACGAATATCTTGCTATCTTTGTTCCCGTTATGCAAGTTTTCGTAATATATGACAAGGCGGTGACCGATTACGCCGGCCGCATAGCCAAAGACCGCAGGGCCGCAGCGCTCTTCGCCATCGATGCGAAAGAGGAAAACAAAACACTCGACACCGTCAGGGATATCTGCAGCTGGCTTCTCGAGCAGAAGGCCGACAGGCACAGCGTACTGCTTGCCGTAGGCGGCGGCATCACAAGTGACATCGTAGGTTTTGCAGCAGCCATTTACAAACGCGGCATCCGTTACGAATCTTACCCCACCACGCTTCTCTCGCAGGTGGACGCTTCGATCGGAGGCAAGACCGGAGTCAATCTGGACGGAGTGAAGAATGCACTTGGCAGCTTCCACAAGCCCTCGAAGGTTCACCGAAAGAGCAAAACCCTCAGAACACTTCCACGCGAAGAGGCTCTGAGCGGGCTAGCCGAACTTCTCAAGACTTTCCTGATTGCTTCTGCGCGCGATTACCGCAAGGCTGTCGAAGTGTTCAGCAAGGAAGATGTCAACCTCGGTTCCTGGAAGGTACGCACCCTGATTCGCCGCGCCGCGCGCATCAAACGAGTCATCTGCGGGCTCGACCCCAGGGAACGGAAACTTCGCAAAGTGCTTAATCTCGGCCACACCTATGGTCACGCGATAGAACTTTCGAGCGGCCTGCCCCACGGCAAGGCTGTTGCCATAGGCATAATCCAGACCGCCCGCCTGGCCGCCCGACTCGGTTACGAAGACATCACGCAGACACTGATTAAAGACTTCGCGGCCTGCGGCCTTCCCACAGCGCTGCCCGAAGGATGCACGATTTCGCGCGCGCTGCTGCTCAACGACAAAAAGGCCGAGGACGGTGTCATTACGATGGCCCTGCCTGTTCGCATAGGCAAGGTAGCCCTCGTGAAGGTCGGCCCGGACTGGCTCGAATAATTGGCGGATAACGCAGATGAGGTGGCAGTTGTTCTTGGCCTATAGCCCAAGAACAACTGCCGGAGGAATTCCAAGATTACGGCAAATGTTTCTGGCCAATTCAAAGGTAGGATTGCATTTCCCGGAAATGAGATCGCTGATTCTTGACTGGCTTGTGCCCAATATTCCTGCAACGTCTTTTTGAGACAGACCAAGTTCAAACATACGCTCTTTTATACATTCCTGCAAAGTTGGAGCGCCCAAATCAAAATGCTCATCAGAGTAATCGGCAACAAGATTGGAAAGAAGGCAGAATTCCATCTTCCGCGGATCATTTTCAGGCATTTCTTCGGAGACATCATTTACCAATGTTTCAATCCTGTCGAGCGCCCATTCATATTGTTCTCTGGTTTCAATCTTTGTCATAATCTTGTGACGTCTTTTATATAATTTATCCAAATAATAGAAACATATGCGAGTTTGATGCCCGTTACAGGCACTCGGGATCGAGCGGGCGGGTGCGCCATTCAGTGTAGGTGAAGCTGTCGGGGAAGGTGATGCGGTTCAGTTTCTCCCCGCCTTTGACAATTATGTAGGAGTCAAGTGAGCGGAGGCCTTCCTTAAGCACTATCACGCGCGCTCCGTTGGGCAGGTCGTTGTATTCGGTGTTGCCACCGGTGTAGCGGCCGTATGCGAGAAGGATGTCGTCCCACTTTGCGGCGTAGTCGTTGTCGTGGTCGTGTCCGGCGAAGCAGGCGAACACATCCCCCTGTTGCTTGAAGGCTTCAAACAGGCCCGTGTTTTCTACCGGGCTGCAGACAGATTCAAGACGCGTCCCTATGAGAGGAGAATTGTCGCTGCAGGCGGCAAGCCTGTATTCCGGCAGAGGAATATGCATAAAGGCCAGGGCCGGGAGGGGATGGCTGCCCGCGCCCCGGGAATCGGCGCCAGTGTCGTCCGGATCGGTTCCATCAGCGGCATAACTGCTGCTTGTCTGACGGTACCATTCCACCTGCTGGGGGTGAATGCTGTCGTAGCCTATGAATCTGCCGTTTTCTGCAAAAAGATGAGCGTTTGAATCGAACATATACAGCAGCGCGGCATTGTTTGCAGGATATGCGCTGCTTTTGACCTCAAGCACATAATCGGGGGAGTCCGAAGGGATGACACAGTTGGGATAACTGCGGATAATGTGCATAAACTCCTCCTTGGGAATGTCGAAGTCGGGGTCGTGGTTGCCGAGCACCGCACAGAAAGGCGCTCCGCAGGAATCGATATGGGAAATGATTTTGCGCAGAGTCGCTTCTGCCGGATGGGAATAGATTATGTCGCCAGTCACGACTACGAGGTCCGGTTTTTCGGCCTTGATCACCTCGGCGATGCGCTTGAGAACGATTATCGACTCCTTCTTCTGCAGGTTGAAGTGCAGGTCGGTGAACTGTACTATGCGGAATTCGCCGTTGGTGTTGAACTTCAGAGTGGCCGCCCCGGAACTTTCAGTCTCCTCGGTACTTCTGTCCGCAGCCTTGCCGCGCAACGCAGTGCCATTGTTCCCGCAGGCCGATACGGCCAGCATCAGCACAATAATATGCAACAGGTGTTTCATAACTCTTTAACTCCTCCAGAATATATTTGCCTTCGAGAAGGCGTTTGTGACGGCCCACATTGCCGCAGTAAGTATCACGCCCTGGGCCAGACCCCATATTGCGGAGCCCTCGGCGAGGCCCGTGATGAGCCCCATAATACCGGTGACATAGAAGATGGGCACCAGCACGAAGCTGCTGACCGTATAGGCTATCATCGGGTTCTGCCCGCAAAGCACAAGTGCACCGAGCGCTTTCCCCGCGTTTTCCAT
>JAGHTP010000105.1 GCA_018065265.1 Candidatus Cryptobacteroides aphodequi
CTTATGGACTACTATGTCAAAGTGCACTGAACAATGAAGAACCGCCGTATGCCGAACGGCACGTACGGTGGTGTGAGAGGTCGGAAAACGAAAGTAGGAAGGAAACCTTCGTTTTCCTCCTACTCGATTTATTAAACCTGATAGTTGTATCACCGCGCGAGCGGGAGGCAGAGGCGGGTTCAAGGCAGCGGCAGTTATGCCGGAGACCATGGCCGCCCGTGGCCATGTGAACGGGTGGCACGAGCATAGCGAGTGACGGGATGGAGCGCGAAGCGCGGAAGGCTTCCGGCATAACTGCCGCTGCCTGAAGCACGGAAAGAAGGGAGTTACAGATCCGCGAACTTGAGCTGCGGATGCCGGGCAGCCGTCGCCTCATCGGGCCGGCGCACCGGCGTCGTGTGCGGCGCACTCTTGACCATTTCGGGGTCGCTGGCAGCCTCCTCGGCAATACAGCGCATAACGGCGATGAAGCTGTCAAGCGTATCCTTGCCTTCAGTTTCCGTCGGTTCAATCATAATCGACTGATGGAAAAGCAGCGGGAAATAGATTGTCGGCGCGTGGAAACCGTAATCGAGCAGCCTCTTCGCAATGTCGAGCGTAGTCACGCCCGTTGACTTGTCGGCCAGGCCGTCGAACACGAACTCGTGCTTGCACAAACCTTCGATGGGCAGGCAATACACATCCTTCAGACTCTCCTTGATATAGTTTGCCGAAAGCGTAGCAAGCCTTCCGAGCATAGGCACATTCTCGCGCCCGAGCGAAAGGATATACGCATAAGCGCGCATCATAACAGCGAAATTACCGTGGAACGCACTCACCTTGATCTTCGGCAGGAACTCCTTCAACTTGTCATTTACGCCGACAGGGCCCGAACCGGGACCACCGCCACCGTGAGGAGTCGAGAAACTCTTGTGCAGGTTCAGATGCATCACATCGAAACCCATATCTCCGGGACGAACGACTCCGATAAGAGGATTCATATTCGCTCCGTCATAATACATCAGGCCACCGCACTCGTGAACAAGAGCGGCAATCTCCCCTATCTGCGACTCGAAAAGCCCAAGCGTATTGGGGTTCGTAAGCATCATACCGGCAATGTCGTCTCCAAGCAACGGCCTGAGCGCCTCAATATCCACACGGCCGTCGGGGCGCGAATTCACCTGCACTACCTGAAGACCGCACACCGCCGCACTGGCAGGATTAGTACCGTGAGCACTGTCAGGCACGATAATCTTCGTACGCGCAAAATCGCCACGGCTGTTATGATAACTGCGGATGAGCATAAGGCCCGTAAGCTCGCCGTGAGCACCGGCGCAAGGCTCGAAAGTGAAAGCCTTCATACCGGTAATCGAGCACAGGCACTTCTCCAATCCATCGCGCAGAGCAACAGCGCCCGCAGCATCCTCATCGCTCTGGAGCGGATGCAGCGAAGCGAAGCCAGGATGAGCGGCAAGCTCCTCGTTGATCTTCGGATTGTACTTCATAGTACAGCTTCCGAGCGGATAGAAGCCGCTGTCAACGCCGAAATTCATCTGGCTGAGCGCGGTATAATGGCGGACGACATCAACCTCCGACACCTCGGGCAGAGCCGGATCTTCGGCGCGTAAAAGTTCTGCATCAAGAGCGGGCACAGCCGGGAAAGCACTCTTCGGAAGGCTCCAGCCACGCTTTCCTTCAGCGGAAAGCTCGAATATGAGTTTATCGTAATATTTCATAGCGCAGCCCTCCTACAGATTTTTCACAACTTCAACCAGGCGCTCGACCTCTTCGCGCGAACGCCTCTCGGTAACGCAGAAAGTAACGTAGCCTTCTTCGGTAGGCAGAGCTCCGAAGAAACCGGCATCGGAAAGGGCGCGGCGAAGAGCGGCGGCATCGCAAAGCGGCTTGAGAGCGAATTCCTTGAGGAAAGGCTTGCCCGGGAACGGGTCCTCGAACTTACCGGTAGCAAGCAGCGCATCGTGCAGGAAATGAGCGCCTTCGCTGCTGAGCGTACAGACACGTTTCAAGCCTTCAGCTCCCATAAGCGAAAGATATACAGTCACATACAGCGCAAGCAGACTCTCATTCGAGCAGATGTTGCTGGTCGCCTTCTCGCGGCGTATATGCTGTTCGCGGGCCTGGAGCGTAAGCACGAAAGCACGCTTTCCGTCAGCATCGGTAGCAGCACCGACGATACGGCCGGGCAGCTTGCGCATCAGAGCCTGGCGGCAGGCAAGGAAGCCGATGTACGGGCCTCCGTAACACATAGGGATACCGAGGCTCTGGCACTCTCCGCAGGCGATGTCAGCCCCCCATTCAGCAGGAGTCCTGAGCACTGCAAGAGCCGAAGGATCGGCATAAACGGCCATCTGCGCACCTGCAGCGTGGCAGGCATCGGCAAAACCGGCCAGATTCTCAACAATTCCGAAACGGTTGACCGAAGGGACGAGCACTCCGCACACTCCCCCTTCGGCAAGTGCAGCCTCGAGCGAGGCCTTCGAGCTCTGGCCTTCGAGCACATCGATCATAACGAGTTCAAGCCCGTGGAAACCCATATAGGTCCTGAGCACAGCTACGACCGAAGGCAGCAGAGCCGCCGAGGCAAGCACCTTCCTGCAGCCGGGACGTGCAGAAGCGGTCGTCATAAGCAGAGCTTCAGCAGCGGCCGTAGCGCCATCGTACATAGAAGCATTGGCGACATCCATCCCCGTCAGGGCGCAGATCATACTCTGATACTCGAAAATGTAACGGAGCGTGCCCTGGCTTATTTCGCACTGATAAGGCGTATATGCGGTAAGGAACTCGCTGCGCTGCGTAATCTGCGCGCAGACAGCGGGGCTGTAGTGGTCATAGGCACCCTGGCCGGCAAAGCAGACCAGATGGCGGTTCTTCGAATCGAGTTCGTCGAAAAAGCGGCGAAGTTCAAGCTCCGACAACGCCTCGGGCAGTTCGTACACCTTGCGGTAGATGAACTCGGCCGGAACGTCGCCGTACAACTCGTCAAGGCTCTTTACAGAGCAGCGCTCCAGCATCGAACTGACGTCTGCCGGAGTCTGGGGAAAATACGGGAACTCCATAAGTTATTTGCAGATAGCTTCGTATGAAGCAGCGTCGAGCAGAGAGTCGACCTGCGAAGCGTCGGTCATCTTCACTTTGATGATCCAGGCGGCATAGGCATCCTCGTTGATAGCTTCGGGAGCGGCATCGAGTTCAGCATTGATCTCGACCACTTCCCCACTGACGGGGCTGTAGAGGTCGCTCACCGACTTGGTGCTTTCAACGGCACCGAACACATCACCTTTCGAAAGGCTTGTGCCCACGGCCGGAAAATCAACGTAGACTATGTCTCCGAGTTCACTCTGAGCAAAATCGGAAATACCTATGAATGCATATTCGCCCTCGGCGCGGACCCACTCGTGTGACTCGCTGTAGCGGAGTCCTTCGACAAACTTGGCCATTTTGTGTTACTTTTTATAATTGGTCTGATAGAAACGTTTCTTGATGACGACAGCCGGATAGGGCTTGCCGTGTATGCGCAGCTGAAGCGCAGTTCCGAGCTTGGAGTACGCGCTCTGAACGAGTGCGAAGCAAAGGCTCCGTCCGAGACTGGGACTTCTGTAACCGGTTGTCACGCGGCCTATCACCTCGCCTTCGGGAGTCTCGACATCGTATCCGGCACGCGGTATGGCGCGGTCGAGCACCTCCACACCGACAAGCTTGTATGCCGTGCCTTCCGCCTTCTGGGCGGCAATCGCCTCTCGGCCGATGAATTCAGTCTTCTCCGTCTTGCAGAAAACGCCGAGCCCCGCCATTACGGGCGAAATCTCATCGCTCAGCTCATCTCCGTACAACGGAAGACCGGCTTCGAAGCGAAGGGTGTCGCGGCAACCCAGGCCACAAGGCTTCACGCCCGCTTCGAGCAGCTTCGCCCAGTATTCGCGCGTTGCGCTGATGGACGCGTAGATCTCGAATCCGTCCTCACCGGTATAGCCGGTGCGGCTGATGATGACGCGCTCGCCCTTACCGTCCGCCGCATTGCAGAAGGTGTAGAAAGTGAGCGCCGAAGCACACTCGAAGCCGAGCACTCCGGTCACGGCCTTTTCGGCCTCGGGGCCCTGGACGGCTATTTCGCCCCAGGCCTCGCTCTGATTGTCTATCACTACGTCGAACCCTTCGGCGCAGGCCTTGATCCAGGCCACGTCCTTGTCTATGTTCGAAGCGTTGATGACAAGAAAGAACGATTCGCTGCCAGCCTCGCGATAAACCAGAAGATCGTCGACCGTACCGCCATCTTCGCGAAGCATCATTCCGTAGAGGATGCCGCCCTCGGCGAGGGTCGACACGTCATTGGTGAAGATGTGGTTCACGAAGCGAAGGGCGTCGGGACCGCTGACGGCCACCTCGCCCATATGGCTTACATCGAACATACCGGCGGCTGTGCGCACGGCATTGTGTTCATCGGGAATCGAACTGTACTGGATAGGCATCAGAAAGCCTCCGAAGGGGCTCATCCTGGCGCCGAGCGTCACGTGGCTGTCGTACAGGCAGGTCAGTTTCTCGTCCATTGCAGTAATTTTCAGACTTTATTCGACTTGCGGAAGATGGTGGCAAGTGTCAGACCGGAGATGATATGCCAGATACCCCACCAGGCGGTGACGAAGAGCATTCCTCCGTAGAAGATACCGGTCTCGGGATTATTCCACATCTCGGGCTTGAAGATGGCAGGATTGAGGAGCAGCGTAAGGCCGAGTCCCGAATTCTGGATACCCACCTCAATGGTGATGGAGCGGCGGTCGATGCGGGGCAATTTCATAAGAGTAGCTCCGACGAATCCGGTTCCGAATGCACAGGCATTGTGGATGAGCACGAGGATGAAGATGAAGATGATGTACTTGATGAACATCTGCCAGTTGGGAATGAACATTCCGAGCACCATAACAGCGAAAACAACGATGCTGAAGATGCTGAAAGGCTTCTTGATCTTGGCGGTGACAGCGGGCAGATAGTGTGCGAAGAGCATACCGAGGATGATAGGAATACCAAGGATGACGAACACTGTCTTGAATATCTCGCTGAAAGGAATCTCGAGCTGAGGGATGGTGAGGGTGCCGGTAAGCGAAGCGAACTTCAGATAGAGGTTACCCCAGGCCCAGAAGTTGAACGGAGTGATCACGGGGGCGAACACTGTCGAAACGGCTGTCATAGAAACACTTAGCTCGATATTACCCTTGGCGAACGAACTCATGAAGTTCGATATGTTTCCACCGGGGCAGCTTGCAACGAGCAGCATACCGAGGCAAACCATAGGGGTGAGCCAGTTGTTGAAGATCATTATGATAATGAAAGTCACCAGCGGGAGGCCGAACCACTGAAGGCAGACACCGGTGATGATTGATTTCGGTTTCACAAAGATGTTCCTGAGGGTCTCGGCCTTAATGTCAAGGGCGATACCGAACATAATAAGCGCGAGAACGATGCTCATTACCAGACCGGTGCCACCTCCGAAATTGAGGACCACCTGGTCAAGCGAAGAAAGTTGTTCTTTGATCATAGGTTTTGAATTTTAGTTTCTGTTTCCAAATATGGCAGTGCCGATGCGGACCATTGTCGACCCGTTACGAACTGCAATCGGCCAGTCGCCGGACATTCCTATCGAGAGCTGATCGAAAGACTCGAGCTCGGGGAAAGTGTCGACGAGATAGGCCATATATGAATCGATTCGTGAAAAATCGGCCTCCACGGTGGCGGCATCGGGTGTGTTCGTAGCCATTCCCATAAGGCCTCTGAAGCGGATGTGCGGGTAGTTTTCGGCGTCGAAGAGAATGTCCATTATCTCTTCTTCGGGCATACCCTGCTTTGTCTCTTCCGCACCGAGATGCATTTCAAGCAGGACGTCGATGCAGCGTCCTTCGGCAGCGCAGGCCTTTTCTATGGCATCAAGCAGATGACGGCTGTCAACCGATTGTATCATAGTGGCATAAGGAAGCACCATCTTGAGTTTGTTGGTCTGCAGATGTCCTATGAAATGCCATTCGATGTCCTTGGGAAGCGCAGCCGCCTTTTCGGCAAGTTCCTGCGGGCGTGACTCGGCGAAAAGCCTCTGCCCTGCAGCGTATGCTTCGAGAATGTCTTCGGAGGGTTTGAACTTTGAAACGGCCACAAGGGCTACCCCCTGCGGCAAAGCGTTCCTTACCTCCTGAAGATTCTCATTAATCATACTTCTGCACCGAAGTTATGGAGAGCATAGAGTTCATATCCTTAACCAGATTAGCGTTCGCCCGGCCGCGCACCTGTGCGAAGACGTGCGTGTCGAGAGGGTCCTTTCCGAAGATGACCTCGGGAACGCCGCCATTCCAGCATATAACCGCAGAAGCCCCTTCGAGCGTAAACTCCCCTGCCTCGTCCTCGGTTTCGGGGTCGATGAGCGCGAGCGTCCATCCTTTGGAATAGGGCTGGTTGCCTATGGCCCAGACCACTTCGCGGTCGAGGTCGAGAAGAGCATCCTTCACACCAGCCTTGCGCACAATCGAAGCCAGCTCGCGCACTATATAAGCGCGAGTGAAGATTGAGAAGTCGAGTTTGTCACCACTGCCGCTCGATATGTCGAACAGATTGCCGGTGCGTATGAGGTAGGCCTCGCAGATGCGCAGTGCCTGCTTGAACTCGTCACTGGTTTCGATGTCGGTTTTCGAAGCGTTGAGAACGCAGACCTCACTGCCCGGGTCGTCCATATCGAAAAGATGGCAGATGGCCGCGGTGCGTTTGGTCAGCTGGCCCCAGATTTCGAGGGCCTTCTTCTCCTTCACACCACCGAGACGTATCTTGAGCGTGCGTCCGTCCAGAAGGTCAGCTATGCGTCCTTCGAGTGTAGTTGTGCTTGCTATGTATTTGCTGTCAGTTTTCATCGCTCCTGTGAATTAGCGGCGGCGCTGCTGGGCGCGCATCTGCTGCTCCTGCATCTTCTGGGCCTCTTCGAGCTTGAGCTGCCACTTGCTCTTGGGGAGCGGTTTGCCGCGTGAAGCTTCTACCTTGTCGAGAACCTTCTGAGGGTTGATGCTCTTCTTGATGATCCACATCTGGATCATAGCGATGAGCTGAGAAAGCAGATAGTAATATGAAAGACCGGACGAAAGGTTGTTACAGATGAAGAACATCATGATAGGCATCATCCATACGGTCATGAATTTCATTGAAGCGGCCGAAGGGTCGTTGCCTGCGGGCTGGCTTGAGGTGGTCATCTTCGAATAGAGGAACATCACGACTGCCATAAGCAGGGCGAAGAGCGAGAGATGGTCGCCAAGAAGAGGAACCCTTGTGCCGAAATCGACTATGCTGTCATAACCGCTGAGGTCCTCGGCCCAGAGGAAGTGCTGCTGGCGCAGCTCGATAGATGCCGGGAAGAAGCGGAACATTGCCCAGAGTATAGGGAACGTGAGGAGCGTGGGCAGGCATCCGCCGAGAGGCTTCACGCCGGCCCTCTTGTAGAGGTCCATCGTAGCCTGCTGCTTCTTCATTGCGTCTTCCTGCTTGGGATATTTCTCGTTCAGGCGTTCGAGTTCGGGCTTGAGGGCCTGCATCTTCACGCTGGAGCTCAATGACTTGTATGTCAGAGGGAATACTGCAAGCTTGATGAGGATGGTCATAATGAGAATAATCAGACCGAAGCTTGCTATTCCCTTGTGGAGCCAGTTGAAGAGAGGGATTATGACGAACCTTGTGAACCAGCCTACAAGCCAACCTCCCAGAGGGATGATCTTCTCGTACTTCTGGTCGAAGGTCTTGAGTGTCTGGAAGTGGTTGGGGCCGATGTAGAATTCGAGAGGTATGCGTACCTCGCGGTCGGGCCTGAAGTCGATGCGCATCTGAGCCTCGCAGGTCATCAGGTTGTGGTCGGGGTCATCCTCACCGGAATATTCAATGCTCAGGTTGCCTGAAGCGAATTCCTGAGGTGCGCGTACGATTGTGCTGAAGAACTGCTGCTGGAATGCGAACCAGCTGAGTTTGGAGCCGATTTTCTTGCCAGCACTGCGGCCACGGCCGAGTTCCTCGGGCTTATCCTCTCCGTTGTAATACCAGTTGAGTTTGGAATACTGCGACTCGTTCTTGTAGCCCTTCTCCATACGTGGCACGATGGTCTTGAAGTCAATGTCGAACGAACCCACGTTGCGAGGGATGCTGTTCATATTGACGAAGGCGAGCTCTGCGGCCACAGCGTAGGAACCTTCGCTGATTGCGTAGCTCTGCTCTATGTATCCGCCGTCGGCGAAGTACAGGCGCATGGCAAGTGTGGTGTCGGTATGTTCGGCAACCTGGAATTCGAAGTTCGCGGTGTTGATGTACTCACCTGTATAAAGCTTTACAGCATATTCGTTTCCACCGGGGCGGAAGATGTACAGGTCAGTGCTGTCGTAATTGCGGAAATCTTTGATATGCGCACTCCAGAGCATCGCACCCTTGGTGTTGAACTGCAGTTCGAAAACGTCGTTCTCAAGAGTCAGAATCTCGCCCTGACCGGCGCTGGCCTCATCGAGGGACGCGTCTTTGTAGATTGACTGACGCTCTGAGCTCTGCTGCTCTGTTGCTATGATGGAGGCCTGCTGCGCCTCGGCTATCTGTGCGTTGTGCGCTGCCTCGACGCGTGCAATCGAGTCCTGCTGTATCTGCAGCGCATACTGTTCCTTACCTTTTTTTGCCTGAATGGCTGTGAACCCAAAAAGGACCGCAGCCATCAGAATAAAACCAATTATCGAATTCTTATCCATTTATCTCTTCGTTTCGTATCTGTTCCTTGAGTGCAGCGAGGTCGGCCTTGGCGGCGTCGATCTTGGCCTGCATCTGTTCGATTAGCGGTGCGGCGTTCTTCGATGCTGCGAAGAAGCCGAGGTTGTTTTCGAGCGTTGCTATCTCCTGCTCCATTGCGTGGTACTTCTTGACAAGTTCGGCGTGAGGGTCGCGGGCGGGCTTTGTCGCTGCAGCTGCTCTGCGCTGGTGCTTTACAGTGAACTTGGACTGCATTGCCTCACGGTATGCCTTGGCGATGTTGTCCTTTTCCTTGAAGGGCACGTGGCCGATGGCGGCGTAGCGCTGTTCGAATTCACGTGCGACCTGTACCTCGTCTTCGCCTTCCTTGGGAGTCCAGGCCTCGATTTCTGCTATAAGGGCTTTCTTTGCCTTGAAGTTGGCGTAGAAGTCATTCTCGGGCTTGGCGTTCTTGTCACGCTGCTCGAAGAAGTAGTCGCACTCGGCGCGGAAACGCTTCCAGAGCTGCTCGGCCTTCTTGCGGGGGATGCTGCCCACTTCCTTCCACTGCTTCTGCAGCGAGATGAACTGGTCTGTGGCCTGCTTCCACTCGGTGCTGAGCTTGAGTTTGGCGGCCTCTTCGATGAGGGCTTCCTTCTTGGCGATATTGGCCTCGAGGCTGTCCTTGGCGGCTGAGAAATACTCCTTCTTGCGGGCGTAGAACGTGTCACACGCGGCGCGCAGACGCTCATATATCTTCTGGTTGTCCTTGCGGCTGGCGTAGCCTATCTCCTTCCACTCGGCCTGAATCTGCTCGATTTCCTTGCTGAGCGAGTTCCAGAGGCCGGGCTCGTTTATGTCTTCGCGGGCGACGATTGCCTCCACCTTCTCGCAGAGGGCCTTCTTGGCCTCGAGATTGGCGGCATACTGTTCCTTGAGCGACTCAAAATGGCTCTGGTACGACTTGTTGATGGCGGCTGTAGCCTCCTTGAAGCGGTTCCAGATCTCCTCACGGACTTCCTTGGCTACGGGGCCGAGGTCCTTCCAGGCTTCGTGGAGTTTCTGGAGCGAGGCGAATGCATCTACCACATTCTCCTGCTGCACGAGTGCTTCGGCCTGCTCGCAGAGAGCGGTCTTTGCCTCGAGGTTCTTCTTGAAATCGAGGTCGCGGAGGTCGTGGCTGATCTGTACCATATCGTAGAACTTCTCGACCAGGAACTGGTAGGTATCGTTCATAAAACGGTAGTCCGATGCGGGCACGGGGCCTGTCTCACGCCACTTCTGCTGTATTTCCCTCAGCTTGGGGAATGCCGAAGCCACGTCGTCGAGGGGGCTTTCCACAAGGGCTTTGAGTTCTTCGAGCAGGTCTTTCTTGACCTTGAGGTTCTCGGCACGTTCGGCGTCCTGTGTCTTCACGTACTCGGCGCGCTCTTTCTTATAATCGGAGTATACGGCTTTGAATTCCTGTTCTGCGACATCGTACTTTCCGGGAGTGGTGTCGCCGGCGGCCTCGTCCTGAGCTTTGAGTGTGGAGAGACATCTGTAGAATGCCGATTTCAGTGCTTCCGCCTCTTTGCTGCGTTCCAAACGGTCTTCGCTGGCGCCAAGCATCCTGAAAGAGGTAATGATTTCCTCGAGGGTCTGATTTTCGATTTCGTTGTTAGCCATTTCAATGGGTTTTGATGTAAGCCTACAAATATAACAAATTTATGCGTATTTTTGCGCTATGCGAATAGATATTCTGACCGTGGTTCCCGAGCTGCTCGAAAGCCCGCTGAGCCATTCGATAGTGGGAAGGGCCCGCAAGAAGGGCCTTGTGGAGATATACGTACACAATCTGCGCAAGTACGGCATCGGCCCGCGCAAGAACGTCGACGATTACAGCTACGGCGGCGATGCCGGGATGGTGCTGATGGTCGAGCCCGTGTACCGTATGATCGAAGAACTTCGCGCCGAACGCGAATACGATGAAATAATATATATGTCGCCCGACGGGCAGATCCTCGACCAGGGCATCGCGAACACCCTGTCGCTGAAGGGTAACATCATCATCCTCTGCGGGCACTACAAGGGAATCGACCACCGCATCAGGGAGAACCTGGTGACAATGGAGATTTCCGTCGGCGATTACGTAGTGAGCGGTGGCGAGATTCCGGCCGCGCTTCTGGCAGATGCGCTGGTCCGGCTGATTCCCGGAGCGCTGACTGACGAGACATCGGCGCTAAGCGATTCTTTCCAGGACGACCTGCTCTCCCCTCCCGTCTACACCAGGCCGGCGGAGTTCAACGGCTGGAAGGGTCCCGACGTGCTTCTGAGCGGCAATCCCAAACTCATTCAAGCCTGGCAGGACGAGCAGGCGCTCGAACGCACAAAGGCCCTCAGGCCCGGGCTTCTGAAAAAATAGCCTTTCAGCCGGCATGCCCCTGAAATGTCAACCAATCTCAAGGAAGGTCGACTCCAGGGTAGATAGATACAGTATTATTAAAATTATTTAATATGTGGAAAAGATTATCCTAAAAAATTTTTCAAAAAGTTTTGCAGAATTGAAAATTTGGTATATATTTGCATCCAGAAATAAACAACTCTACTGCCAAAAGCAGATTCTAACCAACAATAATTAAACCTTC
>JAGHTP010000081.1 GCA_018065265.1 Candidatus Cryptobacteroides aphodequi
GAAAAGTGCGGTAGTAATCGAATACCGCCACTGCGGCGGTTGCCATAACGGCAAGAGTGGCTGCCACTGCCACGATAACGGCTTTCCTGCCCGGTTTCTTACCCATACGGTTTATTTCTTAAGCGGAGCGCGCAAGGTGATGATATCTCCCGGCGCAGGCTCGCTTCCCTGTTTCATATTGTTGTACTTGTAAAGATACTTGAGCTGGACGGCATACCTCTGGGAAAGGTCGTACATGGTTTCCCCCTCTTCCACGACGTGCTTGTCAAGATGCCTGGCACTCTCTTTCTTCTTCTTCTCGAGGTAGATTACGGTTCCGGCCGGTATCTCCCCGCCTCCGCGTTTCAAGTCGTTGAACATCAGCAGTTCGCGGTAGAACAGGCTGTATTCCTTCGCCAGCGAGCGGTATGTCTCCTTTCCGTTTGAGATTATGTAGGCCACGCCGTTGGTTTCCCTGATCTCCCGGAGGAGCGAAATTTTGAAGAACGGGCTGCCCGGATCGGGCTTGAGGGTGAAACTGGCCTCAGCCACTTCCGGGGCCGGGGGCAGTTCCTGAGCCACCTCACTTTCGATATGATCGTACTGCGACAGATTGTTCTCCTCTATGATCTTTATCAGCAGGGTCGCATATTTCGGGTCCGTGGCATAGCCGGCCGCCTTGAGGCCGTATGCCCATCCCTTGTAGTCGGTTCGGTCGAGAGTGAATAGACTCGAGTATCTGTCACGATAACGCAGGAACTCACTGTGGTCGATATAGGACTGCTCGACGCTGTCGTACTTGCGGAAGCACTCGTTCGGGCGGTCATCGCTGTGCTTGATTGTCTTGCCCTTCCAGTTGGCGCACTTTATGCCGAAATGGTTGTTGGCCTCGCGGGCCAGCCTCCCGTTGCCGTTCCCGCTCTCCAGACAGCCCTGCGCCAGAGTAACGCTGGCCGGAATGCCATACTTTATCATCTGCGACACTGCAAGGTCCTTGTAGGTTGCTATGTACTCCGCACGGGAGATTTTCCGGTCATCAGCCTTAAGCGACAACACCGAAGCGAACATTATCGCGAGAATGAATGCAAAGGACCTTTTCATACCAACAAAAAAAAGGGTAAGCTTGATATATCGCACCGCTACAACCACCTACCCTTGCTGCCTTCCGACCCTGGGGGAGTTCAGTGGGAGCTGGTCGTATATGACTTACCCCAACGCAAAGGTAGGAAATATTTTGAATTATGAAATGCATGTTTTCACAATATAGTTATTTTTGCACTATGAAAATATGCATCGGACTTAGCGGAGGCGTGGATTCAAGCGTAGCGGCATATCTGCTCAAGCAGCAGGGGTATGACGTGTTCGCCCTCTTTATGCAGAACTGGCACGACACCACCGGCACTCTCCACGGGGAGTGCGAATGGGAGGAGGACCGTTCCGTGGCGGAGATGGTTGCGCGCAAGATCGGCATCCCGTTCCATTTTGTGGATCCGAGCGGCATCTACCGGCAGAAGGTCGTGGACTATATGTTCAGCGAGTACGAGAAGGGGCGCACGCCCAATCCCGACGTGCTGTGCAACCGCGAGATAAAGTTCGACGCCTTCCTGAAGGCGGCCGTCGAGTTGGGCGCCGATGTGGTGGCGACCGGTCACTACTGCCGGAAGGACTCCTTTGTGGACGCTTCCGGCCGTGAGATTTTCAGGATTCTGGCAGGATCCGACCCCAACAAGGACCAGAGCTACTTCCTCTGCCAGCTTTCGCAGTCGCAGCTCTCCAGGGCCATGTTCCCCATCGGAGATATCTGCAAGCCTGAGGTCCGCCGCATAGCGCACGAGGCCGGGCTGCCGAGCGCCGACAAGAAGGATTCGCAGGGCATCTGCTTCGTGGGCAAGGTCGATCTGCCGATCTTCCTACAGCAGAAGCTCGCCGCAAAAGAGGGTGATGTGGTGGAGATTTTCCGTGACTTCTACAAGGGCCGCCCGCAGCCGCAGAATCTTGCCGAAATGGCCGAACCGATTGTCTATTCGCCTTCGGACGGCAGAATCGCAGGCCGGCACATAGGGGCACAGTACTACACCATCGGGCAGCGCAAAGGACTCAACATCGGCGGTCATGCGGAGCCTATCTTCATCATAGCCAATGATATGGAGCGCAACATAATATATGTGGGCGAAGGCAAGGATCATCCCGGCCTCTATCGTCCCGCCCTCAAGGTTCTACCGTCGGAGATCCACTGGATCCGTCCGGACCTCGCTATGTCCGTCGGAGAGAGCCGCGACTATCTTGTCCGCATCAGATATCGACAGCCGCTGCAGAAGGCCAGCCTCATAATGGCTGAAGAGGGGCTCTACATCAAATTCGACCAACCGCAACGCGGCATCACTCCGGGCCAGTTCGCCGCCTGGTACGCCGAAGACGGCGAGATGCTCGGCAGCGGCGTCATCAACCGCTAATCTCCTCCGGCACACCGGCACGAAAACAGCCTCAAAACGTGGCCGCCAGCATGTATTCGGCCAAAGTTGCACAGACGCTCAGTCACTCGCGTATTGCGCAAACTCACGCGCGCAGTGCGAAGGGGTAGAACCCCGGATCCCGAATTCACGCGTGCAATGCAACTAACTGTATATTAACCTAATAGCCGAAACGACCCCACTTCGCAAAGATAGGGTCACTTCAGTTAAAGCCCTAGCTATAAACGTTTTACATTGCACACGCAGAAAGGCTGCGGCAGGTG
>JAGHTP010000022.1 GCA_018065265.1 Candidatus Cryptobacteroides aphodequi
GACGAAGTGTTAGCGAATCGTGCCACCCCCGGCTAGGGGAGGGCCAGCTTGCTGGCGGGGGTTTCGCTAACACTTCGTCCACCGGCAACCGCCCACCCGTCAAAGTCAGGCTTTCCAATACAAAAGATGGCGCCCCACAAGGAGGCCGCCATCTTTTGATATGTACTATGCGCAAGGCACAGACTGTGTGTTATGCCAGAGGCCCGGCTTTCTTGTATTCGCGCTGGCCAAGGGTGGCGTCGATGTCGCGGATTGTTGAATAGTCCTTTCCTGCCCGCTCAAGTTCGGTCACGATGTCGGCGGCACTCTTCTCCTCCTCCACCTGTTCGTCGATGAACCACTGCAGGCGGCTGAGCGTTGTGAAGTCTCCTTCCGAGGCGGCCATCTTCACAAGATCGTAAATCATTGCTGTGACTTCGACTTCGTGGTCAAGGGCGTCCTTGAACATCTCGAGAGGGTTCTTCCACTCTTTCGGGACTGTGGCTATGGGCTTGAGTTCGACCTTGGCGCCGCGTTCGGACATATATTTCTGGAATATGCGGGCGTGATCCTGCTCTTCCATCCACTGCACGAAGAACCATCTCGCTATCCCGTTCAAGGTCTTCGACTCGGCGTCGAGCGACATCGAAAGGTAAAGGTATGCGCTCCACAGTTCGGCATTGATCTGGTCATTGAGCGCGTTCTGCAAATCTTTGGAAATCATAGTTGTACAATTTAATTGGTGTGTTTGACCCAGATTAGCTTGGATGTGTCGTAACCCCTTGAACGGGCTTCGGTGAGTATGGCCTCCAGAGTGTCGGAGGGGATAGCGGGAGTGCGTGACATTATCCAGAGATAATCAGCTGATTTGGAACCCACAAGGGCATAGCGGTAATCGGGGGTTACCATCATCACCCTGTAGTCGGAGTAGAAGGGCCCGAAGAACGAAACCCTGAGCAGACCCGGAGTATCGGTAATCTTTGCGCGACCGACGGACACTTTCGACTCGCCACCGCGCATTCCGCTGTTGACGACTTTTATCTTTCCGTTGTCAATTACCGAGTAGTGGGCAGTAGCGTAATCGACGTCACGCTCGAAGTAGTGGTCATATTTTGCTATCTCGTACCATCGTCCGAGGTATTTGTTGAGATCCACGGGAACCGTTGAATTGTCGACGGTATTCCTGGCGCAGCAGGACAATGATGTGATTGCCATAGCGATAAACATTAAAAAACGTTTCATAATCCAAGATGTTTACAGTTGATTTCGGTCTTCCAGAGGCCGTGAAGGCTGCAGTACTCATAGACTGCGGTGATTTTGTCTTTGCAGACGCAGAACTCGGCCTCGGCACTTCCTCCGGTGTGCAGATACTGCAGCTGGCCTCCGTGCTCGGTCTCGAGGTAGATGAAGCGTATCGAATGCTCCGGGGTCATAGGATGGGGAAGCGCCCCAACCTTTACCCTTACGGTGCGTTTGTCGATACGCTCCACGACAGGAACGTGTTTTTCTACGAGTCCGTCCATTTCGCCGGGGATCAGCTCTTTCATCGGAGATCCGCAGCAGACAGGGACGACTCCACTGTCTATCACTTTCACGACAACATTTCCGCATGTCGTGCAAAGGAAAAATTTTGTTGCCATAATTTTTAAGCTTTTAAAGTTTGTAATAATGTGTGTATGTCGGCAGTCAGCGTTCCTCCAGCCTGGATCCATTTGGCAGGAATCCCGCGACTGATGGTGCAAAGGTATGGCGGCGTTCGAGGGTTTTATTATCTTGATTTATGAATTTTTTCTATATTTGCGATTGAAAAAATCAATAGAAAAATGGAACTTCGCCAACTGAAGTATTTCGTTACGCTTTCCAGGACCCTTAATTTTTCTGAAGCGGCACGCAAACTTTTCATCACTCAGGGCACACTTTCGCAACAGATTATGCAGCTCGAAGGCGAACTTGGTGTGAAACTGTTCACCCGCGGCCCTCATAACGTTTCAATAACAGAGGCCGGCGAAGAGCTCCTCCCACTGGCAATACAGACTCTGAACGACTCCGAGAGTTGCCAGAAAAGGATGCTTGACCTGAAGAAAGCCCTGTGTGGATCGCTCAGCATCGGTGTGACCCATTCGTTCGGTGCCCTGCTTACCGACACGGTAAAATCGTTCCTTAAGGCCTATCCCGGAGTCAAACTGAACATCCATTACAAAACCGCGACCGAACTGATCGATATGCTGCACCGCAAGGAGGTCGATTTCATTCTGGCATTCAAGCCTGTACAGGTTTACGAAAAGATGGAATCGGAGGTGCTTTTCACATCCCGTCTGAGCGCCGTGATGCGTCGCGAACATCCCTTGGCCGACCGCCCGTTCATCACCCTTGCCGAATTGAAAAAACAGGGAATAGCCCTTCCCGGGAGCGGCCTGCAGGCCCGAAGGACATTCGAGCGCTTTGTTGACGTCGATTCCAGCAAGATGAACGTTCGAATAGAGCTGAACGACCCCAATATCATACTTGATATACTGCAAGGCACCAACCTTATTGCTATTCTCTCTTCGCTTGCAGTACATTACCGGCCATCGTTGGTGGCCATCCCTATCGAAGGGATCGACAGGGAGATGCTGGGCTGCGTGCATTATCTGAAGGATGCCTACCGCAAGCGCTCGGCCGAAATATTCATCGATATGCTGCGCGACTCGGCTATGGTCGAACGCATCCGTATGAAAATGTAGCGCGTAATGGAACGGATTCTTCTCTTCGGGACGATGGGCGAAATAGGCCCCACAGTGCATTCGCACCTGGCGGAACGCGGATACGAAGTCTCTCTTGTGGACTTTCCGCAGAATGTTCTGCACGACGAGTGGGGATACTGCCGGCTTCTGCGCAAAAGCATCTCTGCCCTTAGGCCTGATGCCGTTATGCCCATAGGCAACAGCATTGCCATCTCTCGCGCGAAGTCTTCGCTCCAAAGCGAGTTCCCGGGCCTGGCGGTCTGCGTTGAAGATGAACGAAAAGTCGCTCTGCTCGACAGCAAGGTGCGTCTCTATGCGCTGGCTGAAAGCCTTGGAATCAGGCAGCCCCGTCTATATCGCAGCGAAGATGAACTCCCGCCCGACGGGCAGACCGTCATCTTCAAGCGCGACGTCTCCTTCGGAGGCCAGGGTGTGCATATGCCCATCTCGCGAAAGGCGATTGGCAACCTTATCGCCCATCAGCGCGCGGGAGAGCCGTATCTGCTGGAAGAATACCTCATCGGCACGGACTGGAGCATAGACACGGTGCGCTCTGCGGGACGGATCCACGCCTCGGCGTACCGCTGCACTAGCGGAATCGGCCGTAACGGCCCTTCTACCGAGCGGGTCATCGAAGACAGACCGGAGCTTCTGGGCGTAGCCGTAAAAGTGCTCGAGGAACTCGATTATATCGGTGTCTGCGGCTTTGATTTCAAGGTGACTGAGGATGGGAGAGCGTATCTTCTCGAAGCCAATCCCCGCTTTACAGGAGGCATAGCCACGCAGATTGAAGCCGGCTTCGATATCCCCGCACTACTGCTTGAAGCCTGGCTTTGACGGATGGATGGTTGCCGGTGGGCGAAGTGTTAGCGAATCGTGCCACCCCCGGCTAGGGGGAGGGCCAGCTTGCTGGCGGGGGTTTCGCGGCCACTTCGCCCACCGGCAACCATCCCGCCTTCGGGGCATACAGGAAGCGAAAGCGGCGTGGCGGGTACAGGGAATTGTACCAAATCTAAAAAAAACAGTACTATCTATAATCCGCGGATATCCGAGGGTTTGCTATTTTTGTGAAAACAACCACAATGTTTATGAAGAAAACACTACTTTCCATTGCAGCCATTCTTGTCCTGTCTGTTGCGCAGGCCGCCCCTCGAGGCGCTTCTGAAGTTCTCTCCGGCATAGTACCCGCCCCGCTCAGCATAAGCGAAGGCGAAGGGTATTTCAATGTCAAGGGCGCAAAGATCAGTTGCACTGGCAGTCTTGACGAAAAGACACAGAAGGCTGTGGAGAAGTTTGCGAACACGCTCGGCATCACCAGCGGCAAAAAGTGCCGTTTCAGCGCCGGCGCAGCGCAGCCTGCGGCCAAAGGAATAAGCTTCACCACTGACAGCAGCCTTGGAGCGGAAGCTTACAGGATCACAATCTCGCCGAAATGCGTGCTCGTAGAGGCATCGGCGCGTGAGGGCTTCCTTTTCGCAATTCAGACCATCAAGCAGATGCTTCCCGTGGCAGTCTACGGCACTCAGACCGCGAAAAAGGAAGACTGGACCCTTCCTTGCTGCACTATCGAAGACAGCCCGAGGTTCGGATACAGGGGTCTTCTTCTCGACTGCGGACGGCATTTCTATAAGGAAGAGGACATACTCCGCTATCTCGATATAATGGCGGTCTATAAATACAACCGCCTGCACTGGCATCTGACCGAAGACCAGGGCTGGCGAATCGAAATAAAGAAATATCCCCGCCTCACCGAGGTCGGCGCCTGGCGCAGCGGCACCCAGATAGCCAAGGACCGCAGTTCCAGTGACGGTGTACGCTACGGCGGCTTCTACACCCAGGAGCAGATTCGCAGGATTGTTGCGTATGCCGACGAACTGGGAATAACGATTGTCCCCGAGTTCGACATTCCCGGCCACACTCAGGCTCTTCTGGCCGCATACCCGGAGTTCGGCTCGGAATGCTCTCTGCCCCTGCCTTACGAGGTTATGACCCATTGGGGTGTTTCGAAGCAGGTGCTCAACGTGGGCAAGGAGGGGACTCTTCCTTTCATCAAGGATATCTACGACGAAATCCTCGACCTTTTCCCGAGCGAATACATCTGCATTGGCGGTGACGAGTGCGGCAAGGACGAGTGGAAGGCCGATCCTTTCTGCCAGGCAAAGATCCGCGAACTTGGATTCGAGCCCGAAGGAGATGTCAGCGCAGAGCAGAAACTACAGAACTATTTTGTGGCGGAGGTGATGAAGCATATCACCGCGAAAGGACGCAAAGTGCTCGGCGCCGATGACCTGATGGACGGCGGACAACTCGAGGACGGAGTGATAATAATGGCCTGGAGAGGAACAAAGAGGGGCATCGCAGCCGCGAACCGCGGAATCGATGTCCTGATGCTGCCCAAGCCCTATTGCTTCCTCGATTTCTACCAGCTGGAGGACAGGGACAAGCAACCTCTGGCAATCGGCGGCTACGTTTCTCTTTCGAAAGCATATTCATTCAACCCGACAGAGGGGCTGGACCCCGAGGCGGCATCGCACATCAAGGGCGTTCAGGCCCAGATGTGGACAGAATATGTCGCGACTCCCGAGCACCTCGAGTATATGATGTTCCCGCGCGTGTTCGCCATAAGCGAAGTGCAGTGGTGCAGCAGCGAAAGGAAAGACTACACCAGGTTCCTGCAGAGTGTGGAAGGCCATCAGATAAAGATTCTCGAACTGATGGGATACAATTACTGCAAGGAGAACGAATAGTGATTGTAATGCGTATTTTTGTGATATGAAAGACAATGCCACTCCCCATGAACTTCTGCTTACCGACTATGAGCCGATAAGTGTGTTCAAACTTGCCGAACATCATCCTCACAAGGCAAAATTCCGCACCATCGATATGCACGCCCATCCCGAATTCGCTCCTACCACGGAAGAAATCAAGGTCTGGGCCGACAGACTCGAGCAGAACAATATAGAACGCGTCGTTATCCACACCTACGCTTTCGGAGACCAGTTCGAGCAGATTTACGACCAGTTCAAGGCCGTGTCCGACCGCTTCGAGATGTGGTGCGGCCTGAACCTCGACAACTTCGGTAAACCAGATTTCCTTGAAACGGCCCTCGCTGATCTGGAGAGATGTGTGCGCAAAGGTGCGAAGGGAGTAGGTGAACTTGGTGACAAAGGCTTTGGCGAGGCGTACAGCCTTATGCGCAAATACGGAAAGGCTGTGCCCACCGCGCATATCGATGACCCGGTCTTCGATCCTATACTTGACAGGATAGGCGAACTCGGGCTACCCGTCTGCATCCACATCGGCGACCCCATCTGGATGTACGAGCCTATGGACAACCACAATGACGGTCTGATGAACGCCTTCGCCTGGCGCATAGAGCCCGAAGAGGGCCTGATGGGTCTGTATGAGCTTACCGGAACGCTGGAGAGAGCAATGGAAAAGCATCGCGATGTCAGGTTCATCGCCTGCCATTTCATGAACATCGCCCACGATTACGGCTATCTTTCGGCTCTTATGGACAAGCATCCCAACCTCTATCTTGACAATTCCGCCAGGATAGTGGAGACCTGCGTCACTCCCCGCGCCACGAAAGCCTTCTACGAAAAGTACCAGGACAGAATCTTCTTCGGTACCGACAACGGCCCTTCTCAGGATATGTTTGACCTTCAGTGGCGTTGCCTCGAGACAGAGGATGAGCACTTCTACCATTACGATCCCAACTTCTACACTAGCGAGAACAGCCGCTACCACTGGCCCCTTCAGGGAATAGGGTTGAGTGATGAGGTGCTCAGGAAAATCTATCACGACAACGCCGTGAAGTTTATGGGCTATTGATATGGATATTCAGTACAAAGCGCTCAGCTGCGTTGACCCTTCGCCCCGTCTGACGAGGCTCTTCCGTGAACTTACCGGAAGGGAGGAGATGACTCCCGATACGGAGCGCATCAATTCCCTCATCGCGGAAGGGAAACTGGGCTTCTACACAGCCTGGCTCGATGGCAATCTGGTCGGAATGACTTCAATCGTGCCGTGCCGTACCGCCCAGAGCGACAAACTCTGGATTGAGGACGTGGCGGTTCTGAGCGAATGCCGCGGGCTTGGAATAGGGCGCGCGCTGCTTTCTTTTGCGATGGATGATGCCGCGCAGCGTTTTTTCAAGGGAACTTTCTGGCTCACGTCAAGGCCGTCCCGCGAGGCCGCGCGCAAACTGTACGCCTCAATGGGCTTCGAGCCCTACGACACCGCTGTCTTTTTTAAATGTGCTGACTAACTCGGTTCGCGATCTCCAAGTTTTCCGAAAAAGGACCCTAAAGTCGTAAAACTCCGCTCGGCAGCCCCGAGTTTTCCGAAAAAGGGCCTCAAAGTCGTAAAACTCCGCTCGGCAGCCCCGGGTTTTCCGAAAAAGGACCCCAAAGTCGTAAAACTCCGCTCGCGATGTGTTAAACCGCGCGGCAGACCAGAATGTGCCGGCCGAGAGTTTTCGATCCAAGCGCGAAGATGCGCATTTCACCTCCCGAGAGAGTGCCGCTGCGGCGGCGCAGCTCTTCACTTGTCATAGGTATGCCGCGGGCGAGGATTTCGCAGCGCGGGTAATCGGCCCCAATACGCTTGATTCCGGCTTTGTCGAAGGGGAAAACTTCGCAGATGCGGTAAAGGCTGCCGAACGGTAGCAGTGTGCTCAAAGCCTGCTCCGCATCGAGGGAGATGTCGTCCCCGTTGGACTTGCCGCAGATAAACAGATGCGCATCGCTTCCGAAAGCGCGCAGGGGGTATCGCCCGGTCAACTCCGCCCACACTCCGGCCTTCATAAGTGCCTTTCCGGGCTCGAAAAGCAAGTCTCCTTCGCCAGGCAGTGTGCTGCAGCATTTGACGCCGCCGGCAACTTGTCCCGCTTCGAGTGGCGCTCCGTTGCCACCGGTTTTTTCCGCATCGAAGTGCGCTCCGTTGCCACTGAGGGCGAGACGCAGGCTGTGCTCTCCATCCCCGGCCAGATTCGTAACGGTAAGCGCGCATTCCGCTCCGAAACCCGGTTCGAGCAGCAGAAGCAACTCCTTGCACTCGCCGCCCACCTGCACTATATGCACTTCGCTCACGCAGCCCAGAGCCGAGCGCAGCGCGCTGATATCGGCCATAGGGGAGAGCTTGAGCATCAGGGGAATTCCGGCTTCGAGCAGGGATTTATGGAAATCCAGCACATTGGGGCTGCAGTCTTCAAGGCGGAAGACCTTGCTCCCTGATGTGCTGCGTCTTGCGGGGTCGATGAAAACGAGGTCGGGTCGGAATCCTTCGAGCAGAGCGCTGACGCTCGAAGCATCCACCTCGACTCCGGAGATGGCAACATTCAGCCCGAGAGCCTTGAAATTATGCTCCGCCGCTTCACACAGCTCAGCTTTCATCTCGTTGTAGAGCACCTCGGCCCCGGCGGTAGCAAAGGCGGCGCTGTCCACGCCAAGGCCTCCGGTAAGGTCGGCGATACGCCAGGACTCTCCGGATGGAAGACTTTCTCCTGTCGAGCCGGCAATACACCCTGGTCCCCCGGCCGGAAGCCTTCTTTGCAGCAGAGCCATCGCCACTGACGCCTTATAGCGGGCCGCGGCCTCGCTGCTGCCCTGCTCGGCGCTAAGGGGCAGGGGACAGAATATGTCCTCGGCCGCCCATCGGGGGCATTTCGAGCGAAGTTTGCGCCGGCTTTCAATGCAGGCGGCCGCAAGCGGAACATCCACCTGCGGCCACTTGTCTCTCTGGAGAACCAGAGAAGCGGTATCATCCCCTTCGTGTCCGCTTACGAAACAGGCAAAAGGGGAGTCGTATCTCATACGAGGAATGCGGCTATGCCGTCAATGTCGGTTTTGGCGAAAGCGCGCTGCTCTCCGCTGGCAAGGTTCTTTATCTGCACGCTGCCGCTCTGCATCTCGTCGCCTCCGGTAATGGAAAGGAAGCGTATGCCCTTGCGGTCGGCGTAGTCGAACTGCTTCTTGAGCTTCGCGGCGTCGGGGTAGATTTCGGCCGAGATGCCTTTCTCGCGCAGAGCCGATACAACAGGCAGGATGTATGCGATTTCGGCGGGACCCATATTGGCGAAGAGAACGGTCGAGCCGGCGGCGAGTCCTTCGGGATATTTGTCCAGACCCGTGAGAACATCGTAGATGCGGTCAGCACCGAAACTTACGCCTACACCAGACATATCGGGCAGACCGAAGATGCCGGTAAGGTTGTCGTAGCGGCCACCTCCGCAGATGCTGCCTATCTCCCAGTCGAGCGCCTTTACTTCGAAGATGGCGCCGGTGTAGTAGTTGAGACCGCGCGCGAGGCTCAGATCGAGTTCTGTTTCGGTGCTTATGCCGGAGCCCTCGATGAATCCGAACAGCTCTTCGAGCTCGTCAATGCCCTTGAGACCTTCCGGCGAGCAGGCCAGAGCTGTGCGCAGGGTCGCGATCTTTTCGGCCGTGCTGCCCTGAAGCAGCAGGATGGGTTCGAGCACGCTCACAGCCTCGGGGGTGAGGCCCTTGCCGAGCATCTCTTCCTTGACGGCCTCGAGGCCTATCTTGTCGAGTTTGTCAATAGCTACGGTAATATCCACGACCTTGTCGGGGAATCCGCAGGCCTCGGCAAGACCGGTGAGCACCTTGCGGTTGTTGATCTTTATCTTGACGCGCACGCCGAGTTTGCGGAACACGCTGTCGATTATCTGGATTAGTTCAAGCTCGAGAAGCTGGCTGCGGCTGCCGCATACATCCACGTCGCACTGGTAGAATTCGCGGTAGCGGCCCTTCTGCGGGCGGTCGGCACGCCATACGGGCTGTATCTGGAACCTCTTGAAGGGGAAACTCAGCTCGTTCTGGTGCTGGACGACGAACCTTGCGAAAGGCACCGTGAGGTCGTAGCGCAGACCCTTTTCGCAGACTTTCAGGCTGAGAGCCTTGGAATTGATGCCTTCTTCGGTGCGGAATGCATCGAAATCGATATCGGCAAACGCTTCGCCGCTGTTGAGAATCCTGAAAAGAAGCTTGTCCCCTTCGTCGCCGTATTTGCCGAGCAGGGTGGAGAGGTTCTCCATCGAGGGGGTCTCTATCTGGGTGTAACCGCAAGTGCGGAACACCGAACGGATTGTATCGAATATGTAATTGCGACGGGCCATTTCGACGGGGCCGAAGTCGCGCGTACCTTTGGGAATTGAAGGTTTTTGTGCCATAGATATAATTTTGCAGCGCAAATTTACTATTTTTGCTTCAAATCATTTAACGATTATGTCAAAATTTCTGAAGTACGTGCTTGCCACGATTGTAGGCTTGCTGATTGCTAACCTCATTACAATCTTTTTCTTTGCCGGAATCTTCTCGGCCGGGTCAAGTTCTTCGCAGCCTGTTGTGCCCACAGAAGGCATTCTGAAGCTCGACCTTTCCAAGGTGATAATCTCAGGGCAGAGTAAGGAAGTTCCCGAACTCGCTTCGCTTGCAAGTGGCCTGCAGGGCTCGATACCGCAGGTGATCGGTCTTCGCAACGCTACCGATGCACTCAAGGCCGCTGCTGAGGATCCTGGAGTGAAATGTCTGTACATCAAGCCCGAAGGAGCTTCGATGGGAATGGGTACGATATATGAGTTGCGCCGCGCAATCGAGGATTTCCGCGCAAGCGGCAAGCCTGTTATCGCATATGCCGAAAATCCCGGCACCGGTTCGATGTATCTCGGTTCGGCAGCGGACAAACTCTACATTGGCAACTATTCGGGCGGCACGCCTTCGTTCATAGGTATCAGCAGCAGGATGATATTCCTCGGCGATCTGCTCGACCGTCTCGGAGTCAATGTCCAGCTCATCCGTCACGGCAAATACAAGAGTGCCGGCGAGATGTACATCCGCAGCAGCTCGAGCCCCGAGAACCGTCTCCAGAACCAGGTGATGATCAGTTCCATCTGGAATCAGTTCGCTTCCGGCATTGCCGAAGGCCGCAACCTGACTCCGGAGGCAATCAATGCCGCGATAGACAATCTCAGCCTCGCTCTTCCCGAAGATTTTGTGGAGGCAGGCCTGGTCGATGAGGTCCTGAACCGCGCCCAGCTCAAGGAAAAGCTCTCCATCCTGGCTGGAAAGGAGAAGTTCGACGACGTGCAGATGATACCCTTTGCCGACTATGCTACACTCAAGGCTGCGAACGGCAATCCCCGCGCTCACAAGAAGATAGCCATCGTTTACGCAGCGGGCAATATCGTTGACGGCTATGATCCTGAATCGGTTGACGGTGACCGTTTCGCCTCCATCCTCGAGGATTTGCGCGCCGATTCTACCATCAAGGCCGTTGTGCTCCGCGTCAACTCGCCCGGCGGAAGCGTCGTGGCTTCTGAAAAGATACGTGCCGAACTGGATGCCATTCAGGCAGTCAAGCCCCTTGTAGCTTCGTACGGCGACTATGCCGCATCGGGCGGATATTGGATTTCGTGCGGCGCGGACAAGATTTATTCCGACCCTACAACCCTTACCGGCTCAATTGGCGTTTTCGGAATGATTCCCGACCTCAGTCGTCTTTATCGTGAAACCGCTCACGTGGGCGTCGAGGCAGTGAATTCGAACAAGCATTCCGATATGCTCTCGCTTGCGCGTCCTTTCACTCCCGAAGAACTGGCCTTTATGCAGAAGGGCATAGAGGAAGTCTATTCAAAGTTCGTGGGTCTTGTTGCTGAAGGCCGCGACAAGAGCGAAAGCTATGTGGATGACATTGCCCAGGGTCGCGTATGGACGGGGTCCGACGCAATCGGTATCGGTCTTGTCGATGAGATAGGAACGCTTTGTGACGCTCTCGACTGGGCTGCGGCGGCAGCAGGTGACGCCGACCTGTCGAAGTGGGCCATTGACGAATACCCGCGTCAGGTAACGTTTATGGAAACCCTTGCTCTTGCTTTCAGCGGTGAGCAGGTCGACGACTACAGCATCTCTGTCTATACGAAGTGGCTTGACGCCTGGAAAGAGGGAAAGCGTGACTACGCATTCGCGCAGATGCCTTTCCGTGTGGACATCTTCTAGTCCTTTTTGAATCTGAGGGTCCCTGTCTTTAACTGAAAAAAGTTGGCTCTGTTGTGAGTCAACTTTTTTCAGTTAAAGACAGTTGTTAAAATAGTTGTTGAATGAAAAATAATTCATAGATTTGCTTTTGCTTAGCTAGCCCGGCAGTCGATTCTTTCGGAATACAATCCATCAGGATGAGCAAGAGTAAGACTCCCACGTCTATATTTTTATCCGTTCGGAAAGGGGTGCGCCGGAACTGTTTTACTGTCAAAATCAAATTAGGCAATTATGAAAACGATTGGAAAACTATTTTTGCTCTGCTTATTCTTATGTGTAAGCATTGGAGCGAGTGCATATAATAAAAATGATTTTGGTGTTTATTACACCGTTGAACATACTAATATCGCAGGCGAAAGATGGAGTCCCATCTTTCACATTGTCTGGCCGGATGATTTCAACGCAGACAGATATAAAGTCATCATTTATATAAATTATAATGTTCAAACCACAGATGGCCAGTGGCACATAATGCGCAGTGCAATGATTTATGGATCTTCCGGGAAGTATGAGTTAGCAGAGCGATATACTAAACCCATCCAAAATGTCAAAATTACCATAACTGAAATAGATGATGACAATGTACAGCAGAGCTATTCAGAGCCAAAGTCCAGATATGACGATGGCTATGGCGGTGCAACTTATGCATTGGGTAATTATATGAACTCGGCGGCGTCAATGGTGAACGTCCAGAGCGATATGTATCCCAACTTACAGTTGATGGGAGGTATGGATTTCTCAGGGTTTGGCACTGAGGCTTATGCCAGAGTAAAGACTTGTATGGGAGGAGCGGGCGGCATGGCCATCTGGACCGGACTCGGAACAAATCCAAGCTGGCATGCAGGAATAGGTTGGTACATAAGTTTTGAGGGGTATCATGTCAGCGATCTTAACTACGGTGTTGAATATGCTACCATGCTGTCAGGATATAAAGAAAAAAGAATTTCGCTTGATTTCACATATACATATTGGATATCCGACACGTGGGGCCTCTATATTACCGGAGGATTCGGAATGTATGGCCCCACCGCTTTTGAAGAACTTTGCGGCATTCTTCATTTTGGTGCAACATTTAAAATCTTTTAATTATGAAAAGACTAATAATAATCATCCAAATACTGTTTTTGGCAGTTTCTATGGCCTTCGCACAAAGCGGCAGGGTAAAGGTCACAATGCTTAACGGAATGTCTGCCACCGGCACGGTGGAATCCCGTTCAAATGGCGTGCTGCAGTTCCGGACTGATGAAGGGAAAATATTGTCCATAAATATGGCAGATGTGGAAACCATCGCGCAGGCAAAAGAAGAATTTGACCCCAAAATGATGGTTGGCAGATGGAAATTCCATTATGGCGATGGAAGCACTTGCCCACTTCTTGACATACGGATTTATGAAGATCATGGCCGATATTATGCAGAGGAGAATTTCGCTAATCTTAAGCATTTGGGCCCTGATGGTGAGATCCCGGATATTGATACTCCACAGCAAAATGGCATAAAGCAAGGCCAGTCCATAGAATACACTTCTGATGGTAATATCAAATTTTATCTATGTTGCATTATGACCATCACTAATCTTAAAGCTGGCCATCCGGAGTTGTATTTCCGCCACGAATATACCGTCAAAGCAAAATGGGTCAACGGATCGATTGTGGGTGATGCCGAGATTATCCGTCTCTTTGAAGGTGGCGGATATCAGAAAGGCGCAGAATTCAATTGCGCCCAGGTCTGGACCGACAGAAAAAAAGGACAGGTTGAAATCTATTACGACAGATATTGATAAAACATATCGCGTGCTATGAAAAAGACTTTGTCTATTATTTTTGGCTTGCTCGCCTTCGTTGCTTCCTATGCCCAGAAAGTGGATTACCGGGTATTGTCGGTAAATGAAGAGATGGGGAAAGAGTTTACAAAAATCACATCCGAAGGTGATTATTTGCTTTGGACTGTAGAAAGAACACGAAATGGTATATCATGGCTTCGTAACAGGATAATAGCACTATCACCCAATGGTGACGAAATAGCCTTTGTGTCAGAGAGAGACTATAGGTTTAAAGTTTTCGTCAAGAATCTGATTGACTCAGACATATCTGTTCAAAAGATAAATAAGGATATGGTGTTGGACATCTCGTATTCGCCAGATGGGACGACTCTTTGTTTTTCAGAGGGAACGGAGAGCGGCATGCAGATTCTCACAATGAATGCCTCTAACGAAGATAGTTTACGTCAGATAACATATGGGTCGTTGGATTATTCTCCGATGTATAGTAACGATATGACAAGTCTATTTTTCTCTAGATGGGAAGAAAGTGGTACTAATATCTGGTGTTATGATACGGAGAACAAAACACTCCGCAACTATGCACGTGGAGACCATCCCTGCCCGATTCCCGGCACAAAATCTCTTGTTTGTGACAGAGAAAACAGCAATGGAAAGAAGGAGATATGGAAGATTGATTATGAAAGTGGGGAGGAAAAATGTATTGCCTCCGGACATGGAAGCTTTGCAACCCCTTCTGTTTCTCCAGACGGAGAATGGGTGGCTTTCACAGGTGAGACGGCAGTGCCTTACGGGAAGGGATACTATTACAATACGGACATATATGCGTGCCGCACAGACGGTTCTCAATTGACTCAGCTTACTTTCCACGTATGTGAAGATGCGTGCCCAGTCTGGAGTGCAGACGGCAAATACATATACTTCATATCCCAGCGCGGTGATTCAAAAGGCACCGCCAACATTTGGAGGATGTCCTTTGAGCATTGAAATAAAACAGCATCAGCAAAATGAAAAAGATAGCAATCGCATTATCAACTCTTGCTGCCGCAAAATTGAACGGACAAAACTTTTTTTTATATATTTGCCCATGATGGTTGTAAAGACCAGTATTGAATTATCTTGTTGAATGTTATGAAAAAAACACTTCTAATCCTATTGTGCCTTGCGACTGCATTTTCCGCCAATGCACAGTTCGTGCAAAACGGCAACTCCCTATCCTCAGGCGGAGAAGGATCAACTGCATTTCCGGCAGTGTTCAATAAACTTCAATATTTGACCAGTGACCCTTCCTTCAAGTTTTCGGCTTCAACGTCGCACGGGATGGAACGCGGGACTGCGCACGGGACCATTTCTGGATTGTTATATACCAGAAACACGAGCATTATGAGTACCCCAATCTATCTGGAATACGGAGGAGGTTTTCTATATACCCGGTTTAACAATGTGATGGATGCAGGTTATGACGTGAAATTCTTTTCATTGTATTTCCCTGTCAATGTATCCTACCGTTTCGTGGAATCCGATGTTTCCGGATCATTTTTTACAGGACCTTATCTGAAATATAACATGTCTGGGAGTGCGGCAGGTATGGATATGCTCGAACTGGGTGGCGCCTATAAGGTTCAAGTCGGATGGCAGGCGGGTGTTGACGTTTGCTATGCGGATTGGTACTTGAGTTTCTCATACTTTGGCGATTTCTCGAATCTGTTGGAAATGTCCAGAACGGGTTATGACGTTAGCAACAAAGTGTCCGGCATACTCATTGGCTTCGGATTTTTGTTTTAAGCAACGACAAGAATAGCATTTTTCTAGTAAGCGCCTCCACGGGGACGTATTCGTTTTTCAAAAATAAAGTCTTAACTTTGCTCGATTATGCTTACTCGCACATCATATGAAATCCATCGAGAAGCAAACTGACAATCAGCCGATGAGAAGATTTTTCACCATACTCGTGGCCACCTTGGCCTTCACAATCTCTGCGAACGCCGATGTCACCCTTCAGGAGTGCCGGGACAAGGCGCGTGAGAACTACCCGCTCGTGCGCAGGTATGACCTTATCCGTGTCACGAAGGAATGCAATGTCCATAACGCTTCGCTTTCTTGGCTGCC
>JAGHTP010000020.1 GCA_018065265.1 Candidatus Cryptobacteroides aphodequi
CGTACTGCGAAGATACGAAGAAATTTCTAAAGTTGATACTGAGTTGATACTGAACTTTGTTGTCCGCAGTTTAGGCCCTTTTAGAAGCAACTTTAGTACAATCCTAATAATCAGCCATTTACAAAGGTTTTCACTTTTTCGCCCTTAAGGAAAAACAATAAAAATTGGTCCCTTCCGCACCGCCACAAAAAGCCTCTCAGACATCTGAGAGGCTTTTTATTTCCAGTTAGATTTTATTTCGGCCTCGAGGGCATCCTCGGCAGAGGAATCGATGATATCGTCGTAAGGTTTGCCGACGCCGAGACGGCTTGGCCATTCCCTGGCCTGCTTGACATATTCAAGAGCCCGGGCGTATTTGCCGTCGGCGAGGGACTTTCTTGCAAGAGCAAGCTTTATATCTCGGTACAGGTCATGGCTTTCATTCATCCCCTCAAAAGGAAGAAAGCGCATTCCGGACATCACCTTATCGGCTTTTGCATACTGCCCGTCCCCCATCAGTGCCTTGACATAGGAAGTGCCAAGCTGGAAATTATCCGGGTGGGACTTGCAGTACGGCTGCAGAATATCGATCGCTTTAGCGAAATTCCCTTCTTCGCAGTATATATCGGCAAGGTCCTGGACATAGCGCCACTCCCGCGGATTCAACTTCAAAGCTTTCTCCATATCCGTCCTTTTGCCACTGAGCGTGTAACGGTATCCGTAATATGCCGCAAAGTCAGAATCATCAAGTGACATAAGCGCGGCAGCTTCGTCTTTGTTGCCCGTGAAATCCATGAGCATTGCGAGAAGATAACGGCTCTGCCATCCCCCGCCATTGTCAACAGCCCACTGCAGCGCAAGGGCGGATTCTTCGCGAAACGGGAACACGAACTCAATGTTTTCCTTTTCAGCCAACGAAATGGCGCCAGGGTCATTAGCCAGATACGCTTTCCACATCGCCAGGAGCGCATTGCTCTCAGGACAAGCATCGAGAATGCGTGAAGCCTTGCTGTCAAGCCCCAGTTTATGATACCAGGCAGCCAGTTCAAGATAATTCTGCCACTTGAGTTCTTCGTTGATTTCGGAATAGAGTTCCCCGGCCGACATAGTTCCGGCAAGATACCTTTCCGCCGATGGGAAATGACTCAGAGGATCAAGAGTGGAGATTGCTTCAAGGACATTTTCTTCAGGCTGGCACTGATAAAGGATATGAAGTGCCGTAACGTTATGTTGGTTGCCTACAAGGCTTTTGAGCGCATACTCACGTGCTGTTTCAGCATCTCCTTCGGCCAGATGGAGCCCGGCTAGAGCGGTCTGTGCCGCACTGCGCAGTTCGAGAGTAATTGCAGCGACCTCGAAGCGGTCCATAGCATCATAGATTTTACCCAAACGCCAGGCCGCCATAGCACTCGTATAGTTGGCCTGAGGATTATATTCGTCGACGGCAAGCACCTTGTCGGCATATGAGTAGCAAGCGGCATAATCCATTCTGCGGTACAGAAGCATCGACTTTAGATTAAGCGCATCTATGAGGCCGGGATCGAGCTCCAGAGCCTTGCTGACCAGGCTGTCAGCCTCATCCCATTCTCTTTGACCGGCAAAGTAGCGGCCTTGAATTGCCAGGCCCTGGGCAGACTTGGCATCAAATTCAGGATTAATTCTATGCGGACGGTCAAGAAGCTGAGAGTCCGACGACCATATCCTATGGCCGCCAAGGGTGATGAGAGCGGGCTCAAGCGTTGTCTCAAAAGTCTCTTTCACAGCCTGGGAGGCTTTTAAAGAGAGGTGACGGCTGTCGATGACATTTCCTGAGGCATCTTTAAGCACGAGTTCGCCTTCGAGGTCCCTCAGCGGATAGATGCCGGCCGTAAAGCACCCGTCAGCCCGACTTGTACCGACAACGGCGCGGAGAGTCATATCGTCAGCCGGCCCGATATCCGAGAATGGCAGCCAGTATTCGTTCCATTCATCAGTCCCATAAGGCGAGAAAAGGAACTGTTTGTATGGCGTTTCCACGCTACCCCAGTTGTTCTGGTTGAAAAGCCGTCCGCTCTGAAGTTCGACGTACTGACGGCCATCATCGGCCAGCAGATCAACCCAGATGCTCCCCTCCTCCGACTGAGCCCAGGTGAAATATTTGCGGCCAATCTTTTCATCGCGGGCTGAATAATGCAGCATTCCGCAATCGGCATCCGCCCAGTAGGCTCCGAAGAAGCCCTTGTGCGAGCCTCCCATATGGAACGACTTATCCTCGCCGTAATTCTGGGCGCTGTACTTTGAGAGGTCGTGCCCATCGTTGTAAGGATAGGGCTCGGTAATTCCGTCGTGCCTGATGAAATAGTTCGCGGGATATATGAGTTCAAAATCGTCCGAAACCTCAACTCCGGAATTGAACCAGTTGTAATAAGGCTGGAAATTTCCGCTGTAGTTATGCCAGAAGGAACGTGTCCGTACCCATACCGCATCTTTCGGCAGATTGATTTCCACCATCCATCTCGTACGTGTAAGCAGTTCCTGCACCCCCACATAGCAACTTACGCTGCCATCGTCCTTATGCTCTATCTTGTAATCTACAGGATGCGAGCAACTTGGGGCGTGACCGATGACGCCATAGTTGAATTCTATTCCACCGCTCGTCCACGGGCCACGCAGCGCTATCTGGCGGAATTTGACAACACCGTTGTCGTAGAAGAGTTCCTTACCGCGTGTCTTGTCGTAAACCGACCATATCTTGCCGCCTATCTGAGGGAAAATTTTCACCCTCAGGTAGTCGTTCTCGAGGACGACCATTTTCCAACTCTGCTCCACGCCTTCGAATTCGAATTTCTGATAGCGCTGGTAAGGATATATGACAGACGTCCGGGCAACCATATCCGGGTCGGAATATCCGTATGTGAGCATCGTAGTGTCTTTTACGATCGCAGTCTGTGCAGAAGCGACAGTGCAGGCGAGGGCAGCAAGCAGAAGTATCAATTTTTTCATAAGCAGTATTTTACAATAGTTGCGCGGGCGGAGGCAACGTCGTGCACGCGCAGGATGTCGGCACCGTGGCGCAGGGCCAGGAGATGGGCTTCTTCGGTCCGGCCAGCGGTAAAGCGCTTGTCGGCGGCTCCGATGAGAATGGGATGACCGAGGGCCTTGAGCTCTTCAAGGTGCTCGAGGATGTACCAGCACTGTTCTGGCGTTTTGGCAAAGCCCAGGCCCGGGTCAAGGATCCAGTCCTTGATGCCGAACCCGGCCGCACGCAGCTCGAAGGCTTTGAAATAATCCACCAGGGCGTCCAGGCAGGCTCGCGGAGCAGATTCGCCGGCAGCTGAAGCAGAAGCGGCAAAAGCCGAAGCCCCGTCGGAGCCATAATCGGTAAGCGAATCCATCGTGCGCGGATTGCCTCGCTTATGCATAGCGATGTAGTCAAGGCCCAGCTTCCCTACCAGCGGCAGCATCTGCGGGTCGTCCTCCCCTGCCGAAATGTCGTTGACGATAAAATGTCCCAGCAGCTCGAATGAGCGGCGGACGATTTCAGCGCGGGTGGTATCTATTGATATGATAGGAATGCCGGACGAAGGGAGAGGCCTTGCAGAGACGGAGTCTGTCGGGAGCGGCTCGGCGGAAAGCACCTGCGCGCAACCCGAACGTGCCGCAAGCCGTGCGAGAACAGGCTCGAGCCGGGCCCACTCCTCTTCCAGAGAGACCTCCGCAGCGCCGGGGCGAGTGCTGACGGCTCCGATGTCGATGATGTCGGCACCGCTCTCCAGCACGGACATATCGTAGCGGCTCGGTTCCCAGAAGGAATCGGTAGTCAGGTTCAATATGGCAGCAATCTGCGGCATCGGCAATCAGGCAACAGGAGTGAGGTTCAGTGTGCAATCAGAGGCATCGGGTATGGGGCGATCAGTTCAGATGAAAGAAAAAGAACAGCGCGGCCCACTCGAGCGGAAAGTCGTCGGCATAACCTATCGTCCTGTACGAAGAATTCTGGATGGTTCCGTCGGACTTGATGAAGCCTACGGTGCGGTGACCGCTGTCGGAAATGGTCTGGGCCGACAAAGGCGCGCTGAGCAGCATCGCGGCAAGAATCAGATGAATCGCTTTCATAATTGCAAATATAATGATTAATTGTTCCCGACGACAGGGATGGCCGATGTTTGAACGGCGTCAAATTGCTATTTGCAAGAATTATGCGACACAAGGACAACAGGGACTCAATTGACTTCGCGAACGAGCCGGTCGGGAAACTTTTCCGGCAGATGCTCCTGCCGACAGTTCTGGGCATGCTGTCCATTGTGATGCTGAACTTCACCGACGGCGCATTCATAGGACACGGAGCCGGCCGGGTGCTCGGCGTGGTGATGTTCCTGTGCGCCCCGCTGGTAACGGCCATCTTCCTTGACCGGAGCGAGAAGGCCTTCGCGCTGGTCATCCCTGCGTTCATTTTCCTGCCGAAGCTGTTCGGAACCGCAGGCATCTGGCTCTCCGTGCCCACGGCCGAAGCGCTGACCACGGTTGTGGCCATAGCGATTTCGGGGCGGAAGAAATAACCCGGATGCTTGATTGCTCAGGAGCATCCGGGGATTACTTTGCAAAAGAAACGATTATTTCTAACTTTGCACTGCAAGCAGAAAGAAATACGCGATGGTCAGACGACCCAGTGTATTCTTTCTGTTTTTGTTTTATTATTTTTAATTGTTTAGTTGTAACTTAACTTTATAATGCCTAAATTTGAACTCGAAAAGATTGATGCTGTCCAAGGGAATCAAACATTCGAAAAACTTCTAGTCAATGGAGTTGCTCCGTTTGATGAATTTGAGCAGCAGATGGAAGAACAAAACAGAAGGAGTCTCGAGAAGATTTATTACTACATGAACGAAGTAGCGAATAACAAAACGCTACCAAACACAAAATTCAAAGATGTAACGCCCAAAAATGCGACGGTAAAAGAATATGAATTCAAAGATGGAGATCTACGTGTCTACGGAATATCGAAGCCAGGTGGGAAAATAATAATCATTGGAGGATACAAAAACCGGCAGAAAAAAGACTTCAAAGCTTTCCGTTCATTAAAGTCCCAATACCTAAATCAAAAAACCAAATAAACCGACAACAATGACTAGAGACGAACTAATTAAAAGTGAAGGCTACTGGATAGCAAAACTTCAAACCGAATTATATAGGGAAATCAATGCCTTTAAGGAAAAAAGGCATATGAACAACACGCAACTGGCAGAGCACCTGGGATGCAGCAAAGGGTATATAACCCAGCTGTTAAGCGGCAACTTTGATCACAAACTCAGCAAACTGGTCGAACTATCGCTGGCTATCGGCAAAGTCCCGGTTCTTTACTTCCAAGACATATCAAAGTATTTAGAGAATGAAGGAGAGACAGCCACATCGAAGCCAAATGTTCATAACGGCAAATCCGGGCCATATTTCCCCCACCGCACCTGCTCTTACAAGAAGGAAGACTAAAGCGAATTGACGAGCCTTACAGACATGGCGCAGGACGTCGAAGGAGCGGCCTGAGCACTGTGCGCATAGGGTTCCGTCTCGTTGAATGTGGGGAGCAGGCCGAGGAAATGGCTATGTTCAAGTCTCTGACCGAAGGAGGCGAGCCTTGCGTGACCTCCTTTGAGATTGACGACAATTTTCTTGGTGGATCGTCAAATTTGAAAGTCCTGTCCTTTAGGGAATGGGCCGAGTTTGTGTTTGCCAACAGGAAGCGAACTATTGTATATATAGTTCTGATACTTTCAAAGTAAGCCTCCGACAAAGTACGTGTGACACCCTATAACAGCGAAGTGGCAGCAACTTTCGCGTAGTTTGCTGCCACTTTCGTTAAGTGACGCGTCACTGACCGTCACTCGCTGTCATTGACTG
>JAGHTP010000025.1 GCA_018065265.1 Candidatus Cryptobacteroides aphodequi
GAGAAGATCTGGTCCTTGTGCACGGGGATGGTCGTATTGCTTTCGATGAGTTTGGTCATCACACCACCGAGAGTCTCGATACCGAGGCTAAGAGGAGTAACGTCGAGCAGGAGGACATCCTTTACGTCACCTGCAAGCACACCGCCCTGGATGGCAGCGCCGATGGCAACCACCTCGTCGGGGTTGACGCTCTTGTTGGGTTCCTTACCGAAGAACTCCTTCACGAGTTCCTGTACCTTGGGGATACGGGTGCTACCGCCAACGAGGATGACCTCGTCGATCTGGGAAGCGCTCAGGTGAGCGTCCTGCAGTGCCTGACGGCAGGGCTCGATGCTGCGGCGGAACAGATCGTCGCAGAGAGCTTCGAACTTGGCCCTGCTGAGGCTCTTGACGAGATGTTTGGGCATACCGTCAACTGCGGTGATGTAAGGGAGGTTGATTTCCGAGCTGGTCTGGTTTGAGAGCTCGATCTTTGCCTTCTCGGCAGCTTCCTTGAGACGCTGGAGAGCCATAGGGTCGCGACGGAGGTCCATTCCACCGTTCTCTGCTGCGAACTCATTTGCGAGCCAGTCGATGATTACCTGGTCGAAATCATCTCCTCCGAGGTGTGTGTCACCGTTTGTGGACTTGACTTCGAACACACCGTCACCGAGTTCGAGGATACTGATATCGAAGGTACCGCCGCCAAGGTCGTAAACGGCGACCTTCATATTCTTGTTCTTCTTGTCGAGACCGTATGCAAGTGCGGCTGCGGTAGGCTCGTTGATGATACGCTTGACCTCGAGGCCGGCGATCTTTCCGGCTTCTTTGGTAGCCTGACGCTGGCTGTCCGAGAAGTATGCGGGAACCGTGATGACGGCTTCGGTAACCTCCTGACGGAGATACTCCTCGGCGGTCTTCTTCATCTTCTGGAGGATGATGGCCGAGATCTCCTGAGGAGAATAAAGCTTTCCGTTGATGTCCACACGGGGAGTGTTGTTCTGGTTCGCAACCTTGTAGGGCATACGCGAAACTTCGCTGCCTACGCGGTCGTATGTCTCACCCATAAACCTCTTGATGGAGAAAATGGTGTTGCGGGGATTGGTGACTGCCTGACGCTTGGCGGTATCACCCACCTTGCGCTCGCCACCGTCTGTGAATGCCACTACTGAAGGAGTTGTGCGATGTCCTTCGTTGTTGATGATTACGGTAGGCTGGTTGCCTTCCATTACTGCGACGCAGGAATTGGTTGTTCCGAGGTCGATTCCAATGATTTTACCCATAGTTCTTATAGTATTTTGTTATTTTTCAAACCTGTCACACCGTCGTGACGCTTTTCCTTTCCGCGAAAGATATGCCAGCGCCCTTTTACTGACAAAATGTCAATATCGCCCGGTCCGACAGACAAAAATACGCCCCGGGGCGAACCAAATTGGCAAATTTACCGTACATTTGCGCCGATATGGCATACCGACAGATTTCTGAAAGCGAGTTCGCGGACATCAGCTCCCGCATAGTTTACGAAGACAACCACATCCTGGTCATCGACAAACTTGTCGGTGAGATAGTCCAGGCCGACAAAACAGGAGACGAGTGCCTGGCTGAAACGCTCAAGGCGTTCATCGCCCAGCGCGACAGCAAGCCCGGCAATGTTTTTATGGGTGTCCCCCACAGGCTCGACCGTCCGGTATGCGGGCTCTGTATCTTCGCAAAGACAGGAAAGGCACTGAGCCGCCTCGCGGAAATGTTCCGCACAGGCGACGTGCACAAGACATACTGGGCTCTGTGCACAGCCAGACCGCAGAAGGACGAGGCGCTGCTCGAGGACTGGCTCGTCCGGAACGAGAAGCAGAACAAGTCGTTCATCGCGCGCAGCGAGGGCGGCAGGTCAGGAGCCAAACTCGCGCGCCTGCGCTACAGATATCTTCGCAGCACGGAGCGGTATCACCTGCTCGAAGTGGAACTTCTCACCGGACGCCACCACCAGATACGCTGCCAGCTTGCCGGTATGGGCTGCCCCATCAAAGGCGATCTGAAGTACGGAGCGCCGCGCTCAAATCCTGACGGAGGCATCTGCCTTCAGGCCCACAGCATCAGTTTTGTTCATCCGGTGAGGAAGGAAACTCTGAACCTGTCGGTTCCGGCTCCGGCTTCCTGGAAGGGGCTGGAAGAAAGCGGCGCCCTTTGACATAGCGCCTTACATACTCGCTCGGTTTCTCCCCCATATTCCTTTTGAAAGCCGAATTGAAACTCGGCTGAGTATTGAAGCCGGACAGCTTTGACACCTCGTCCAGACGCATACGCGGGTCTTCCTTGAGGAGCTGCGCCGCAAAACGTATCCTGTACCAGTTCAGGAATTGCTTGAAATTGCGCCCCGAGCAATTGTTCACCGCCTTCGAAACCAGATTCCGGTTACTGTACATACGCCGCGAAAGGTCGGCTATCGAATAATTGGCGTCAAGGTACGGCTTTCTCGTTTCCATAAACTCCTGAATACGCTCATAAAGTTGTTTTTCAGCGTTTTGCGGATAATACACCGGACGTGGTGAATGTAGTGAGCCCTGTGGTCTGTTTCTGACGGGCAGCCAGAAATTGAAATACTTGGTCAGTTTGTTTTTTTTCATCGCTTCGAAAAAATTGTTTCCCGAATATATACAGAAAACTCCCGGGGTGGCGTAGTCACTCCGGGAGTCAACTTTTCAGAAAAAAGCTTTTATTGAAAACTATTTCTTTTTGCTGTTTTTTATGGTATCGAAACCCTTTCCATATACTCCGGTCACTGACCCTACGGAAACGAAGGCATCGGAATCGATGCTCTTGACATAGCGTAGAAGCGCGCTCAAATCGGTTTTTCTGGTAAGCACCATAACCACCTTCACGGGTTCCTTAGAATACCAGCCCTGGCCGTCAAGAACAGTCGTTCCGCGATGCATATCGTAAACTATCGCATTGGCTATCTCCTCATACTTCTTCGAAAAGATGAATACCTGCACGCTCTGATGCATACCGCTGATACACATATCGGCCACCATACCGTTGACCACAACGAGAATGAAACCGTACACCACCGTGGTAACCTTGTCGGTCACAGGCACCAGAGAGCCGTCCGCCGTGTATGAAGGCACGAGCAGTGACGACAGGATGATGAAAATATCAATGGTCAGAAGCATCCTTCCGGGAGACACATTGCGGTACTTGTTGACAATGAGTGCTATGATATCTGTTCCTCCGGTGCTGCCTCCCTGACTGATGCAGAGTCCGACGCCCGTGCCGACCATCAGACCGCCCATGAGGGTGCTCATAAGCTTGCCGTTATCAATTGAAAGAGCCTGGATAATTTCCTGAGGTATGATCTGCTGACAGAGGTTCAGGCCGACCGACGCAAGGATGATGGCATAGATGGTCTTTCCGCTGAAACTCTTGCCCAGCACAAAGAACCCGGCAATCATAAGGCCAACATTGATGATGAAGTAGCTTGTACCCATCAGCACCCTTCCGTTGGTGGCATACTGGATGATGGATGAAATACCCGTCACTCCTCCACCGACGAGGTTGTTCGAGACCAGGAAGGTTCCCCATCCCGTCACATACAGCAGGAGTCCCAGCGTGATGACTGCATACTCCTTGACCGTGCGTACAAAGCTATTCTTCGGTTGCATCTTTAGCCTTTCTTTTCTTGTTGATACCCGTTTTAATCTCCTCGAAGCCCTCACCATAAACGAATCTCGTATCCGAGACGGACATAAAGGCTTTCGGATCTATTTTCTTGATTGCCGATGTGAGCGCGGGAAGTTCATTCCTGCGGATAAGGAGCATCAGCACACCGATTTCGTTCTTTGTGAACCAGCCCTGGGCGTGCAGCACCGTAGCACCGCGGTCCATCACATTGATGACGTGATCGGCAATGCGGTCATAATGCTTTGAGAACACAAAAAGCTGCATCGATGTCTTCTGACCGCCCACCACGGTATCTATCACCAGCGAGAATGACACCATCATCTCAAGACCGTAAACCATATCGGCGAAACATTTGCCGGGCACGGCCAGAAGTGAACAGATGATGACGAAGTCCGTTATGAGGAATACCTTGCTCAGTGACACAGGCCAGTATTTGTGTATCACGAGGGCGACGATGTCGGTACCTCCGGTACTGCCTCCCTGACGTATTATCAGGCCCACACCTACAGCCTCGAGTATTCCGGCGATGACAGGGACGAGAAAGGGTTCCCTTATATAGAAGAACTCCCCTGCCATACAGTGGATTGCAGGAATATGCGCCACCAGCTGCATCATAAGTGTCGACACTCCTATGCAGAATATCGAGCGGAACCCGAATCCTATGCCGAAGATCAGCACGGAGGCCAGAATCAGCACGACATTTATGACTATATAGCTGATCGATGCATCAAGAAATCCTCCCGTGATATACTGAATCACAGTACAGAGACCCATAAGCCCGCCCGCCGACATTCCGTTCGGAATCATGAAGCTTTCCCAGGCGAGAGCGAACACGAAACAGCCGAAAGTCAGGACCAGATAGTCCTTGAACATCTGCAACCCCTTGCTTTTCATATAAGATTACCTTACAACTATGTTGATGATCCTTCCAGGCACCACGATAACCTTTACTATCGCAAGCCCTTCGGTGTATTTCGCAGTCTGTGGCAGAGCCCTGACAGCGGTCTCCACCTCAGCGGGAGAAGCGGCCTTGGGCAGATCGACGGTAAAGCGCATCTTGCCATTGAACTGAACCGGATAGGTCACATTGTCCTCAACGGTATAGGCTTCCACAAATTCGGGGAACGCAGCATCGCAAACAGAGCCTTCGTGGCCCAGGGCTTCCCAAAGTTCCTCGCAGATGTGAGGGGTGAAGGGACAAAGCAGCACGACGAGAGGCTCGAGTATCGCCCTCTTGTGGCATTCGCCGAGTTCGCCCAGCGCAATCATGAAGGCACTGATAGTGGTGTTGTACGAGAAGCACTCGATATCCTGCTGTTCCTTGCGGATAAGCGTGTGCAGACTCTTGAGTTCGGCCTTCGTTGCGGGTTCATCGGTAACGCACCACTGTCCGCGTTCATAGAACAGCCTCCAGAACTTGCGCAGGAACCTATGCACGCCGTCTATTCCCTTGGTATCCCAGGGCTTGCTCTGCTCGATGGGGCCGAGGAACATTTCATAAAGTCTGAGAGTGTCGGCTCCGTACGTTTCGCAGATATCGTCCGGATTCACAACATTGAACATACTCTTGCTCATCTTCTCGATGGCCCAGCCGCAGATGTACTCTCCGTTTTCGAGGATGAATTCGGCATCCTTGAATTCGGGTCTCCAGGCGCGGAAGGCCTCGAGGTCGAGCTTGTCGGCGTGGACGATGTTCACATCAACGTGAATTTCGGTGGTTTCGTACTGGTCCTTGAGACCCAGTGACACGAAAGTGTTCGTGCCTACAACCCTGTAGACGAAGTTGGAACGCCCCTGAATCATTCCCTGGTTGACCAGCTTGCGGAAAGGCTCATCCTCGCAGACATAGCCGAGATCGTAGAGGAACTTGTTCCAGAAGCGGCTGTAGATGAGATGTCCGGTAGCGTGTTCGGTTCCTCCGACATACAGATCGACGCTTCTCCAGTATTCATTGGCCTCGCGCGAAACAAGCGCATCGGCATCGGTCGGGTCCATATAGCGCAGATAGTAGGCGCTCGATCCGGCGAAACCGGGCATGGTGCTCGTTTCAAGCGGATAACCTTTGTAAGTCCAGTTCTCAGCGTGGGCAAGAGGCGGCTGACCGTCTCCAGCCGACTTGAACGACTTCATCTCCGGCAGAACCAGAGGCAGGTCCTCTTCAGGCACCGGTGTGGGTATGCCGTCCTTGTAGTAGATGGGGAAAGGCTCGCCCCAGTACCTCTGGCGCGAGAAGATGGCATCACGCAGACGATAATTCGTCTTGCGGCGTCCGATTCCGTGCTCTTCGGCGTAGTCCTTAGCAGCCTCGATAGCGTCGCGCACGTCCATTCCGTTCAGAAAACCGCTGTTGCACATACGGCCTTCCTTGGCATCGAACGAACTCTCCGAGACGTCACACCCCTCTATGATGGGGATGATGGGCAGATTGAATTTTTTTGCGAAAGCATAGTCGCGGCTGTCGTGGGCGGGAACGGCCATAATCGCGCCGGTGCCATAGCCGGAAAGCACATATTCGCTTATCCATACGGGCACCTTCTCGCCCGTGAGGGGATTGATTCCCCAGGCTCCGGAGAACACTCCGGTAACGCTCTTCGTTTCGGATATGCGCTCGCGTTCGGTCTTTTTGCGAACCTCGCGCACGTAGTCTTCCACGGCCTGTTTCTGCTCTGCGGAAGTAAGTTCGTCAACAAGCTCCGATTCGGGAGCGAGCACCATGAATGTCACTCCGAAGATGGTATCGACCCTGGTGGTGAAGATGGTGACCTTCTTGTGACGTCCGTCGCAGACAGTATCGAATTCAACTTCAGTACCCTGGGAGCGGCCTATCCAGTTGCGCTGCATTTCCTTGAGCGAATCGCTCCAGTCGAGTGTGTCGAGGCCGTCGAGTGGCCTGCCGGCATAAGCCGAAATTCTCAGTTGCCACTGCTTCATCTTCTTCTGCTCTACAGGGAAGCCACCGCGGACACTAAGGCCATCCTTGACCTCGTCGTTGGCGAGCACAGTGCCGAGACCTTCGCACCAGTTGACCGAGGTCTCTCCCTGATAGGCTATGCGCCAGCGCATAAGGATATCCGACTTCTCCTTTTCGGAAGCGGCGTTCCACTGCTGTACGCTGACATCCTCATAGCCTTCGCTTTCCAGTTTTTTTACAAGTTCCGATATGGGACGTGCGGCATTGGCTGCAGGGTCGTACCACGAATCGAACATCTTCAGGAAAGCCCACTGCGTCCATTTGTAGAATGTGGGATCGCAGGTGCGGACCTCACGCGACCAGTCGTAGCAGAAACCTATGCGGTCGAGCTGCTGGCGGTAGCGGTTTATGTTGTTCACCGTCGTGACCTCGGGGTGCTGGCCCGTCTGGATGGCATACTGCTCGGCGGGAAGGCCGAAGGCATCGTAGCCCATAGGGTGAAGCACGCTGAAGCCCTTGAGGCGTTTGTAGCGCGAATAAATATCCGATGCAATGTAGCCTAGGGGGTGTCCGACGTGAAGTCCCGCTCCTGAAGGATAGGGGAACATATCCAGGACATAGAACTTCGGCTTCGAAGCGTCCTCCTTCACTTTATAAGTCTGTTGCTGAGCCCAGCGGCACTGCCATTTCTTTTCAATTTCAAGAAAATCGTATTCCATATCTGCTTCTATTCAACTGCTATGATATATGCGTCCTTAGGACAGAACCTTTCGTCTTTCACCATCGCGAACTGAGCGGCCACCTGCTCGAGCGTTTCGCTCGGGCAAACGCCCACAGCCGTCAGATGACGGTTACGTATAGGTACAAGTTGCACGGCATATCCGGCCTCACAAGCCTCAGCAACCTTTTCGTTCAACTTCGCCTGTGTGGCAAATGTTCCGACAAGAACATAGTATTTGCTCTGAAGTTCGGGCAGCGGAAGGCCGCCGACATCCGAAAGCAGCCTGATGCTGCCCTTTAGCGAACGGATGGCCGCCGCAACGCTGTCCGCGCGGGCGCGCTCGATAGAATCGCGCCTCTGTGCCTCAACAGCGGCAGCAAGGCTGTCGGCAAGGAAAGCCTGCCTTTCAGCCTCAAGTTTCTGCTCTATCAGCACTTTCTTCTCGGCTATGTCCTTCGATGTGGGGCGTCCGGCAATGGAACGCAGCGCGTCGCAGGAACCCAGCGAAAGTACGAGCAATGCGGCCAGTACCGCACGAATAATTCTTTTCATAGATACTGTATAAACGTACAAACCACAAATTTACAACATTCGCGGACAAAATAAAATACTATATATTTGCAGGTAGAAATGAAAAAGACCATAAGCATCGAATCGATCGACCCGGTGGTACTCTTCGGGGCCGGCAACAGAATTTTCGAAGAATTCTGCGCATACTTTCCAAACCTGAAAGCTGTTGCACGCGGCAGCGAGATAATAATCGACGGCAAGTCCGGAGACATCGAGGCCTTCAGTCAGAAATTCTCCGAACTGAGCGAACTGTGTTCACACAAAAGCGCACTGAGCGTCTATGACATCGAAGATCTTTTCAGCGGGCAGATGAACGCTGACGATTTTCGTCTGAACGGAGATGCCATCATTCTCCACTCGACCGAAGGCAAGCCGATACGTGCCAGGAACGCCCGTCAGCAAGAGATGGTCAAAGCCTATTTCGACAACGACCTTCTGTTCGCGCTCGGCCCCGCCGGCACCGGCAAGACCTACATAGCCATAGCGTTGGCAGTCAGGGCTCTCAAGAACCGCGAAGTCAAACGCATCATACTCACCCGTCCTGCCGTAGAAGCCGGCGAAAGACTCGGATTCCTTCCAGGCGATTTAAAGGAGAAACTCGACCCGTATCTTCAGCCTCTGTACGACGCCCTTGGCGATATGATTCCGGGCAAGAAACTCCAGGAGTTCATGACCGACGGAACCATTCAGATAGCCCCGCTTGCCTATATGCGCGGCCGCACGCTCGACAGGGCCTGTGTCATCCTTGACGAAGCACAGAACACCAACCTCGCACAGCTCAAGATGTTCCTCACGCGAATGGGCTGCAACGCCAAATTCATCGTCACGGGCGACGCTTCACAGGTGGACCTGCCCAACCGCGAGGACAGCGGTCTTATGAAGAGCGTCGAGAAGCTGCAAAACATAAAGGGCATCGCAACTATCACCTTCACAACGGAAGATATAGTGCGACACCCTCTGGTATCGAAGATTGTGAAGGCTATTGGTTAGCCTTCACAATTGAATCGTAATAATCGTATTTGTCCTTGTAAGCGGGCTCTTCGCGGAAGCGGAAGCATACCTGCTTGAGAATATTTGCAAGGTCAGCCTTGAGGCCTTCATCCTTTGTAAACTCATAAGCTTTCTCATAAGGCTCCACACAAGCCCTCATAGCGGCATTGTATTCCTCTACGATGGCGTCGTACTTACGCCAGTCGGTCTCGGCATTTGCCTTCTCTACAAGAGCGTCGGCCTTCTTCGAGTAAACCTGAGCCTTGCCGATGTATGCGAACTCATAGTCGGGCTTGGCCTCGGCGCTGCGCTCGTAAGCGGCAACTGCACCGGCCTCGTCGCCAAGCTGGAGACGGATGTTACCCTCCACATAGTTGTAGTAGTAAAGGAACTTGCCGGTAGTATCGGTCTGACGGGCATTGTCAAGAAGCACGAACAGACGGTCAGTGTCGGTTCCGCGCATTGAGTAGAAGTTGATGAGTTCGATGAGAACCATCTGGCTCTGAGGGCACTTCACGAATGCCTCTTCAAGGAGTTCCTGAGCTTTTGCATCGTCCTTGTCCTGATTGGCAGCGATGTCAGCAAGCTTTACAAAAGCCTCGCCGTCACCTCCCCAGTAGCCGTATTCGATGCAGCGGCCATAGTAAAGCTTGGCAGCCTCGAAATCCTGGGAAAGATAAGCGGTGAGACCGGCATTGTAAAGCGATACGGTATCAACCTGGCAAAGAGGAGCCTGGCTGAGAGCGTCGGCACACATAACGAAGCACTTCGAAGCCTTGGGCATATCACCGAGGGTGAATGCTATGGTTGCGAGAATGTTGCTGCGGTCGTTGATGGTCTGGAGTCCGGCGATGATATCCTTTGACTTCTTTCCTGCGGCATCGAGTTCGGCAGCCCTGCTGAAAGAGCGGAGAGCCTCTTCGAGAGCATTGTCAACTGCAGGTTTTGTAACGACAAGCGCGGAGATGCGTCCGCCCTCGTTGAGGTAGCAGTCGAAGTTTTCGTACTTGTTGACTGTGAATGCAGTGCCGTTGATGTCAACCTGTGAAACCTCTGAGGGCTGTTCGAGCTTGCGGCCTTCCTGCTGGGCGATAAGCTGCATCTCCTGAAGGGAGGTACCGATCATGAAGTCACCGGTAGGAGCGTCATAAGCCTGGAGATAAGCCTTTGCGAGCTTTACCCAAGTGTCGGCCTTGGCGGCCTTCTTTTCATCTGCGGCAGCGATTTTTGCCTTCTCGACAGCCTTCTGGGCTGCGACAATCTTCTTGTCCTGAGCCCCTGCGTTGAGCACGCAGAGAACCATTGCAAGGGAAAGGAGAATCTTTTTCATTTTTCTATTCTTTATTCGTTATTTGTTTCCTGTACGGGCTGTTCCTGCTGTTCGGCGTCAGCCATCTCTTCTTCGGGCTCCTCATGTGCAACCACCGATACGGCAGCGATGCTGTCCCCTTCGCGGATGTTGATGAGTTTGACGCCCTGCGTTGCGCGTCCGGCAACCCTTATGTCCGTAACAGCCATACGGATTGTGAGGCCGCTGCGGGTGATTATCATAAGGTCGTTGTCTTCGGTCACGTTCTTTATTGCAACAAGCTTGCCAGTCTTGTCCGTGATGTTGAGAGTCTTCACTCCCTTGGCTCCACGGGCGGTGATGCGGTAGTCGTCGACACCCGAGCGTTTGCCGAAGCCGTTTTCGCTGACTACGAGCACGGTATGGTCGGCACTGTCGGCTGCGCTCTGGTCGGAACTGATGACTCCGATGACTTCGTCATCTTCCTCGATGCTGATTCCGCGGACACCCATCGAACTGCGGCCCAGTTCGCGTGCACCCTGCTCGTTGAAGCGGCAGCAGCGGCCCTCGCGTGCGGCAATCATTATCTCTTCGTCGCCACCGGTGAGGATTGCGTCGAGAAGTGCGTCACCATCCTTGAAGTTGATGGCGATGAGGCCCTTGTTGCGGCTGCGCGCATTTGCGAATTCGGTAAGACAGGTGCGCTTGATGATACCGCGCCTTGTCACGAGCACTACATAGTGGGCGTCGGTGTACTCGCGGCTCTCGATCTTGGCGGCATTGAGATATGTTCGTATCTTGTCGTCGGAGTCGATCGAAAGGACGTTCTGTACCTGACGGCCCTTCGATGTGCGCGAGCCTTCGGGGATTTCGTAAACCTTGAGACGGTAGCAGATACCCTTTTCGGTGAAGAAGAGCATCGTGCTGTGCATATTGGCAACGTAGATGTGCTCTATGAAGTCCTCGTCCCTTGTGGCGCTGGCCTTCTTGCCCACGCCGCCACGGCTCTGTACGTGGAACTCGCTGAGCGAGGTACGCTTGATATATCCGAGGTGCGAAATTGTGATGACCACATCTTCGTCGGCATAGAAATCTTCGGGGTTGAACTCCTCGGCACTGAGCTGGATTTCGGTGCGGCGTGCGTCGCCGTACTTCTCCTTCATCTCGATGCACTCCTTCTTGATGACCTCCATCTGAGCCTCGACGCTGCCGAGGATGCGCTCGCATTCTGCGATGAATATCTGGAGGTTGTCGTACTCGGCCTGGAGCTTGTCCTTCTCCATTCCGGTAAGCTGGCGAAGCTTCATCTCGACGATGGCAGCAGCCTGCATATCGGTGAAGCCGTAGGTTTCCATCAGACTTGCCTTGGCCTCGTCGACGCTCTTGGATGAGCGGATGATTGCGATTATTTCATCGATTATGTCGATGGCCTTGAGCAGACCCTCGAGTATGTGGGCTCTCTTCTTTGCCTTGTCAAGTTCGAACTTGGTACGACGCACCACGATGTCGTGACGGAACTCGACGAACTCGTGGAGCATATCCTTGAGCGTGAGGGTGCGGGGACGGCCCTTCACGATGGCAACGTTGTTGAACGAGAAACTGCCCTGAAGCTGGGAGTACTTGAAAAGGGTGTTCAGCACCACATTGGCGTTGGCATCCTTCTTCACGAGAATCTCGATGCGGACGTCGCGTGTACTGAGGTCGCTGATATTTGCGACACCCTCTATCTTCTTGTCGTTCACCAGTTCGCCGATGTGACGTATCATCTCGGCCTTGTTGACCATATAGGGAATTTCGGTGACGACGATCTTCTGGCGTCCGCCTTCAGCCTCCTCGATCTCGGCGCGTGCGCGGACCACCACCCTGCCGCGGCCGGTGTTGTATGCGTCAACTATGCCCTGACGGCCCATCACAATGCCTCCGGTAGGGAAATCGGGGCCCTTGATGTGCTCCATCAGGCCTTCGGTGTCGATGTCGGGATTGTCGATATAGGCGCAGATGGCGTCACAGCACTCCGACAGGTTGTGCGGAGCCATATTGGTGGCCATACCCACGGCGATACCGGCGGAGCCGTTGAGCAGGAGGAGCGGGAGCTTCGTGGGAAGCACGGTGGGTTCCTCGAGCGAATCGTCGAAGTTGAGCATCATATCGACGGTGTTCTTGTCGAGATCGGCAAGCACGTCTTCGGACATCTTCTCAAGCTTGGCCTCGGTATAACGCATGGCCGCAACGGGGTCACCGTCCATAGAACCGAAGTTGCCCTGGCCGAATATCAGCGGGTACCTCTGGTTCCAGTTCTGGGCGAGACGGGCCATCGCGTCATAGACGGAGATGTCTCCGTGGGGGTGATATTTACCGAGAACCTCGCCGACTATACGGGCCGACTTCTTGGTCTGGCCGCCGTAAGTGATTCCGAGATCTCCCATTCCGAAAAGAACGCGCCTCTGGACGGGTTTCAGACCGTCCCTGACATCAGGCAGCGCACGCGAAACGATTACGGACATCGAGTAGTCGATGTATGCCGTACGCATCTCGTGATCGATTTCCACGGGCTCTATGAGGCCGAGGACAGGCTCCTGATTCAATACTTCATTATCCATAAAAATTCTACTTGTTTTCAGCGTTTGTATAAACATACAAAAATAGCGAAAAATCTTGGCAATAACAAACAAAAAATCACTATTTTTGCCCTATGCAAACCCGCATTTCGACAGAGGTACAGACCATACTCGAATTCTCGCGCGACGAGGCGATGCGCACCGGCTGGATGCAGATCGGAGCCGACCATATCCTGCTCGGAATCCTGCGCCACTCCGACAACGACGCCTGCCGCTGCCTGACCGCCCTGGGGGTCGACCAGGACGAGCTCAAATCGAGCCTCGAAGGCAGCCTTTTCAAGCCGCGCGGCATCTCGTTCGCTGAGGGCGACAACATCACCTTCGGGCGCAGCGCCCAGAGCGTCATAAGCCTTGCCAGCCTCGAGGCCTCGATAGCCGGCGCGGACCACATCTGCACCGCACATCTGCTGCTCGCGATACTCCGCACGGCCCGCACCGCCGGGTTCTCATACTTCAGCGCCACAGGCATCGGCCATAAAGCCGCCGCGGCCTATATGAAGGAACACAGCATGCTAAGCCCCGGGACAGTCAGCGACTCTCCGGAGCAGATAAGCAGCGTTTTCGAAATCCCCCTTTATCAGGACGGGAAAATACTCAGCTAAGCGGCCAGCAGGGCCATCTTGTCAAGGACAAGTTCCACAAGGACAGCCACTTTCGAGTGATAGTCGGTGTTCGCGTCCTTGAGGTAGCGGTGCGCGATTGCGCAGCATACGGTTATCGCCTCGTGGCCGAGGTGCGTGGCGAGACCGGCAATGGCGGAACCCTCCATTTCGAAGTTGGTGATCTTCCAGTCACCATAGCGCCACGATTCTACATCTTCGAGCATCGTAGGCATAGCCAGACGGTTGCGCACCACCCTGCCCTGAGGGCCGTAGAAGCCGGGAGCAGAGATGGTCATACCGCGCACGGTCGAGTCTGCGAACAGGTCGATGAGTTTGCTTGAAGCGTGCACGAAATAAGGCGAAGGCAGAGCCGGAGCCCAGTTCATATGTTTCTTGAAATCAGCCTCCATTGCGGCGTCGGTAACCTTTTCGCGGCCGGCATACCAGTTGAGAAGACCGTCAAAACCCACCGAGTAGTGACTGAGGATGAACGAGCCGAGAGGAATGTCGGGCTGTATTGCTCCGCAGGTGCCGAGACGCACGATATTGAGCGAACGGTGCTCAGCCTTGACTTCCCTTGTCGCGAAGTCTATGTTTGCAAGAGCATCAAGCTCAGTCATTACAATGTCGATATTGTCGGTGCCGATACCGGTGGAAAGAACCGTGATGAGCGCGCCGCGGCGGCGGCCGGTGATCCAGACGAATTCGCGCGAAGCGCCTTCATAAATTATTTCTTCGAACAGGGGGCGGAACATTTTCACGCGCCCGGGGTCGCCTACGAGGACGACATTGTCAGCAAGCTGTTCAGGACGGATGTGAAGATGGAAAATGGATCCGTCGGCATTGATGATGAGTTCAGATTCTGCTATTCTCATACTGCAAATCATTTTGTCGGGCGCTTCCGGCGCGGCGAGCGCAGGCGAGAAGCGCTCCTGACCATAAGTTCGTCGGCATATATGCCTTTTATGGCCAGAATCTCAAGATATACGCAAACCATAGGCAGAAGGGCGGACCATTTGAACACCAGTTCACGGAAGCTGAAGTAATCGACGATGAGCCACACCTGGAGCGCCGCAAGCAGGACGCCGGCGATTCCGGCGCAGCGCAGCTGGAAACCACGTTTGCGGAAGGTAACGAGAGATACGATGTTGCAGGCGTACGCCCCGATCAGGAGCACCGCATAGGGAAGTTTCTCTATATACCTCACACCGTCGAAGACATCACCGAAAACCAGCACTGAGAGCAGCGCAACGATGATTGCGAAATAAAGCGTCTGTATCCTCTGCCACATAACAATGGCAAAGATAAGAATTTTTGTCTTATATTTGTGCCCCTAAAACCTTTACTCTGCATATGGAAAAAAGAGTGGCAATTACAGGTCTCGGAATCATTTCCCCAATCGGGAACGACATTGAGACTTTCAGGAAAAACCTCGTGGACGGGGTTTGCGGAATCGAATCCGTACCTGAACTCGAGCAGCGCGGAGCTGCGGTGCACATAGCAGGCACAATCAAAGATTTCAACCCGGAAGAATACGGCATCGAAAAGCCGTTGGTACGCAAGCAGGACCTCTTTACAATCTACGCCCTTGCTGCTGCCGTCCAGGCGATGAAGGATTCGGGGCTTGAAAGCGGCGTAAACATCGACCCTTTCAGGCTCGGCACATATATCAGTTCGGGAATCGGCGGGATAGAAACCCTGCAGCGCGAAGACGCCAAAATCATGGAAGACCCTTCGGGTCAGTGGATAAGCCCCAATTTCATTCCCGCGACAATAGGCGATATGGCAGCAGGACAGGTCGCAATCCGCTTCGGTGCCCAGGGCTCCTGCCTTGACATCGTGACCGCCTGCGCGACATCGACACATTCACTCGGCGAGGCCTACAGGGCCATCAGGCACGGCTATGCCGACGCCATCATCACAGGAGGAAGCGAACACGCATGCGTCCCGCTCGGAGTCGCCGGATTCGCCAACGCCCACGCACTTACCAAGGAAACGGACCCCAAGCACGCATCCCTGCCATTCAACGCCAACCGCGGCGGTTTCGTGATGGCCGACGGCGCGGCGGTCCTCATCCTCGAAGAATACGGACACGCAGTTGAACGCGGCGCGCATATCTATGCCGAAATGGTCGGCTACGGCACGACCTGCGACGCGCATCACGCAACGGCACCCAGGCCCGACGGTACCACCCAGGCCGAATGCATTCGCCAGGCACTCGAGCAGGCGGGATTCGACCCCACTGCCGACACCCTCTACATCAACGCGCACGGAACGGGCACGCATCTGAACGACACAGCCGAGACAATGGCCTACAAGCTGGCTCTCGGAGACTCCGCATACAAGGCTCACATCAGTTCTACCAAATCGATGCACGGCCATATGCTGGGCGCTACCGGCGCCGCCGAAGCAATCGCCTCCATCCTTGTGCTGCGCGACGGCATCATCCCTCCGACCATCAACCTCGACGCTCCGGACCCGGAGTGCGACCTCGACTACACCCCGAACAAAGCCGTGAAGGCCGACGTGAACATCGCGATTTCCGACTCGTTCGGATTCGGAGGCCACAACGCCTGCATAGCATTCCGAAAAGTAAAGTGATCCCTTCCTGGCAGGAAAGAACAGCAATGCTCCTGGGCGGCGCGGCACTTGAAAAGCTGGCCGCTTCGCAGGTTGTCGTCGTGGGAACGGGAGGAGTCGGAGCCGCGGCAGCCGAGATGCTCGTGCGTGCCGGCGTGGGCGCAATTACCCTGATCGATGCGGACAGCGTGAGCGAGAGCAATCTCAACCGCCAGCTCATAGCGCTAAATTCCACACTCGGGCAGATGAAGACAGATGTCCTGCAAAGGCGTCTTCTTGACATCAACCCGGCGCTGCAGGTGCGCATAATTCCCGAATACATCGACGAAAGCAGCATCCCGGCCGTGCTCGGGGGATGCAAAGCCGACTTTCTCGTTGATGCCATAGACACTCTGAGCCCGAAGATAGCCCTCATACAGTACTGTCTCAAGAACGGCATACCTATGGTGAGTTCGATGGGGAGCGGAGCGAAGTTCGACGTGAGCGCCATCAGGATAGATGACATATCGAAAACGCATATGTGCCCGCTGGCCCATATGCTGCGCAAGCGACTTCACAAACTCGGCATCAGCACAGGCTTCAAGGCAGTCTATTCCGTTGAAGAGCCACGCCGCGAAGGCACCGTAATAGAGGAGTCACGCAACAAGAAATCGCAGGTGGGAACGATCTCGTATCTGCCCACAGCCTTCGGATGCGCCTGCGCCCAGGTGGCCATTTGCGCGCTTACCGAAGGGCTTATCTAATTTTTTACTATCTTTGCGCCACTTATGGCAGCATCAACACTACTCGAAAAGGTCCTCTCTCTTCAGGACAAGTTCCAGTCGCTTCAGGAGCAGCTTTCCAGCCCCGAGGCGATGGCCGACATGAACAAATTCGTCCAGCTCAACAAGGACTACAAGCAACTCGAACCCATCATCAAGGCAGGTCTTGACTACAAGAAACTGCTCGACAACATAGCTTCAGCCAAGGACATCCTGATGAACGAAAAGGATGAAGACCTCCGCGCGATGGCTCGAGAGGAAATAGGCGAACTGGAGCCGCAGATTCCCGGAATCGAAGAGAACCTCAAGCTGATGCTCCTGCCCTCCGACCCCGACGACAACAAGAACGCGATGGTCGAGATACGTGGCGGCACCGGCGGAGACGAAGCTGCCATCTTCGCGGGAGACCTCTTCCGTATGTACCAGCATTTCGCCGAGTCGCGCGGCTGGAAACTCGAAATTTCAGAACAGGCCCCCGGCACATCGGGCGGTTTCAAGATGATAGTCTTCAAACTCAGTTCGAGCACAGAAGGCGTTTACGGCATAATGAAATACGAGTCGGGCGTACACCGCGTACAGAGGGTGCCCCAGACCGAGACCCAGGGCCGAATCCAGACTTCAGCAGCATCGGTTGCCGTATTCCCCGAAGCCGGCGAATTCGACGTGGACCTCAAGTGGGACGATATCAGGCTTGACCTCTTCTGCTCGTCCGGTCCCGGCGGCCAGGGCGTGAACACAACCTACAGTGCCGTACGTCTTACGCATATCCCCACCGGTCTGGTCGTACAGTGCCAGGAGGAACGCTCCCAGCTCAAGAACAAGGACCGCGCATTCGAAGAACTGCGTACACGTCTATACAACCTCGAACACCAGAAATATCTCGACGAGATCGCCTCGAAGCGCAAGACAATGGTCAGCACAGGCGACCGCAGCGCCAAGATCCGCACCTACAACTATCCTCAGGGCCGCGTCACCGACCACCGTATCGGATGGAGTATGTACAACCTGCCCGTCTTCATGGACGGCGACATCCAGGAGTGCATCGACCAGCTCCAGATAGCCGAGAACGCAGAAAGACTGAAAGAGGCCGGAGAATAATCATTCCCGGCCCCTTCGGATTTTTCCAGAAAGAAGAACTACTTCAGATTCTGCGCGATATGCATCGTATCGCGTGCTATCACCAGTTCCTCGTTGGTAGGGATCATAGCCACCTTGATGCTGCTCGAAGGAGCTGAGATGATGGCTTCTTCGTAGCGGGCGGCATCATTTGCGGCATCATCTATCTTCACTCCGAGGAATTCGAAAGCCTTCGAGACATCGCGGCGCAGCCAGGCGTTGTTCTCAGCGATTCCGGCAGTGAATATAATGAGGTCGACACCGCCCATCTCGGCGATGTATCCGCCGACGAGCTTGACGATGTCGTGCTTTACCTTGTCAATGACGAGCTGTGCGCGCTCATCTCCGCCTGCGGCGAGAGCCACTGTGTCACGCATATCGGAAGTCTTGCCGCCGAGGCCGATGAATCCCGACTTCTTGTTCATAATGTCGGTCATCTGGTCGGGTGTGAGGTTCTCCTTCTTCATAAGGTAAGGAAGGATATTGGCATCGATGCAGCCGCAGCGGGTTCCCATAATCATACCCTCGAGAGGGGTGAAGCCCATCGAAGTGTCGACGCACTTTCCGTTCCTGATGGCGGTGATGGACGAGCCGTTGCCTATGTGACAGGTTATGATGCGCGAGTTGGCAAGGTCGAGCCCCGCAAGCTTGGCGCCCCTCTGTGAAACATATTGGTGCGATGTACCGTGGGCGCCGTAACGGCGGACGCGGTATTTCTCGTAATACTCGTAAGGGAGTGCGTACATATATGCCTTGGGCTCCATCGTCTGATGGAATGCAGTATCGAATGTCACTACCTGGGGCACGGCGGGAAGAACGGCCTGCATAGCCCTGATACCGAGGATGTGGGCGGGATTGTGGAGAGGAGCGAAGTCGCAGCAGAGCTCGATCTTGTCCATAACGTCCTCGTCCACGAGAACAGAGCCATTGAAGAAGTCGGCGCCCTGGACGATGCGGTGGCCAACGGCCTCGATCTCTTCGAATGACGAGATTACGCCATGCTCGGGGTCCACGAGGGCGTCGAGCACGAGTTTCATACCCACTTTATGATCGGGGATGTAGAGTTTCTTCTCAACGGGGGTCTTTCCGCTGGGCTTGTGCGTGAGCACACCTTCGGGAAGACCTATCTTTTCGACGATACCTTTCGCCATCAGGACGAAATCGTCGTCGCTGTGCATATCGAGCAGCTGGTACTTGACCGATGAACTGCCGCAGTTGATAACCAGAACTTTCATATCTTGTATTTTTTATTTGTCGTTTCGGAGCGCGAATTTACAGTTTTCCGGAGCGTTTTGCAAAATCGATGATGAGGTCGGCGGTGCCCTCTATGCCAAGGATAGACGAATCTATGCAGATATCGTAGCCGGACGACTTGCCCCAGTGGCCCTGGGTGAAGAAATTGTAATACTCTGCGCGGCCTTTGTCCCTCTTTTCGATGAGAGCGGCGGCTTTCTCGTCACTGTCGATGCCGAGGCGCTCGCGTATGCGCTCTACCCTTGCCTCAACGGGAGCACAGATGAAGACATCGACGCAGCAGTCCAGGTCACGCAGCACATAATCGGAGGCGCGGCCGACAAAGATGGCATTGCCCCTCGAGGCTATTTCCCTGATCGTTTCACTCTGGATCCGGAAGAGTTCGGCATCGTTGATACCCGAACCTGTGGAATAGCCTGAAGCATAGCGGTTGGCTCCGAAGATGGAGCCTATGCCCCAACTGCGGCGTTTCTCATCCTGCTTTTCGAAGAATTCGGGGCTGATACCGCTCTGGCGTGCCGCCTCGGAGAGAATCTCTCCGTCATAGACAGGGATGCCGAGCACCTGGCCGATACGGTTGGCGATGGACTTGCCACCGCTGCCGAACTGGCGCCCGATGTTGAAAATTATGTGTTTTTCCATATTCCAGCGATTATTTAACGGAACTGCCGAGAAGAGTCGGCTCTTCGCCATCCGAAAGCTTGTCGAACTTACGGAAGAGCCTTGCTACCAGTATGATGGAGACGATGGCGGACACTACGTCCGAAATCGGGAAACTGATCCACACACCCGTTTCCTGCCACAGCAAAGGAAGCGTATAGATAAGCGGGAGAAGGAAGATGAGCTGCCTCGAAAGCGAAAGGAAGATGGAGGTCTTGACCATTCCAAGACACTGGAAGAAGTTCGAAGTGACTATTCCCACACCCACTATCGCGAAGCCAGCATTCATCAGGCGAAGGCCCTTCGAAGCCATCTGTACAAGGTTCTCGTCATTCGTGAACAGGCGGACGGCCACTTCGGGGAACAATTCCGAGAACAGGAAGCAGAGCACGGTTATGAGAAGTTCCCACTTGAGAGTGAGGACGAATATCTCCTTCACCCTTTTGTACTGGCGTGCTCCGTAATTATAGCCGGCAATAGGCTGCAGGCCCTGGTTGAAGCCCATGCATATCATCACGAAGAGCATCGTGAAGCGGTTCACAATGCCGTACGATCCAATGGCCAGGTCGCCTCCGTAGCGCAGCAGCTGCTGGTTGATGAACAGGGCTACCAGGCAGGCGGCAAGATTCATCAGGAAAGGTCCAAGGCCGATTGCCATGCTCTGCTTGGCGATACGCCAGTTGAGCTGGAAGATGGGCCGAGGGAAGTGCAGGAAGCGCTTTTTGTCCGCGAGGAAGCGGAAGGTATAGATCAGCGCCAGAATCTGGCAGAACACCGTAGCGAGCGCGGCACCTTTGATGCCCAGCCCGAACACAAAGATGAATACAGGGTCCAGAATCGCGTTGGATATGACCGTGAAAAGCGTGAGCCCCATTGCAGTCTTCGGATGGCCCGACGAGCGTATTATGCCGTTGAAGCCGTGCAGCAGATGCGTGAACGTGTTGCCCAGCAGAATGATGAGCATATAATCACGCGCAAAGGGCAGGGTGTTGTCCGTGGCGCCGAAAAAGCGCAGGATAGGGTCGAGGAACGCTATTGCGACAACGGTGAATACGACTCCGATTATCACATTCAGCGACAGGACGTTCGAAAGCACCTTGTTCGCCGCGCCGTAGTTTTTCTGACCGAGAAGGATGGATATCATTGTCATCGCTCCCACACCGACAAGCGTTCCAAGCGCGATGGAAATGTTCATCAGCGGGAAGGTGACGGCAAGGCCGGAGATGGCATATGGACCCACATCGGGGATGTGCCCGATGTAGATGCTGTCTACCATATTATACAGAGAAGCCGCCGTCTGGGCTATGATGCCTGGCACGGCGAACTTTCTTAGAAGCGTACTGATTTTAAGTGTACCGAGTTCGGTAGGCGCTGCAGCTGTCTGTCCCTCCATTACTCTTCGTCCCCTACAATCTCAAGTTCAAAAATCAGAGGGCAGTAGGCCGGAATGGCCATACCGGAGCCGCTGCTGCCGTATGCGTGGTCGCAATACATATAGGCTGTCCCCTTCTCTCCTTTCTTCATATTGAAGAGAGCCTGCTTGAAACCGGAGATAAGGTTGCCGCCCGAACTGAGCGCAAGGCTCTTGAAATCATCGGCCCACTTGACCTGCATAGGCTTGAAAGAAGCTCCTTTCTTCTCTATGCCGAAGGTGGCACGGGCGAGGGAATCTATGTTGGTATCGACCACCTGACCGTCAATACGGCGGCAGGTATAGATGACTTCGACAGTATTGCCGCTGGAGATGACCGCTTCGGGATTGCCTTCCTTTTCGCGGCAGTAGTACAGGCCTTCGGCGAGTGTGTCGCAGGGTTCCGTCATCACAGCGCGTATGAGCGCTTCCTGATATTCCGCGAGGCTGGGAATGGCGGCTTCGACCGTGAAATCGTAGATGGTCGCAGCGGAGCTCGTGGCAGTCTTCTCATACTCGGCAGCACTGCCAAGTTCCTTGTTGGAGAGCAGCCAGTCGGGGATGACGACCTTCACGCGGTCGCCCACATAAAGGCGCGAGAAAATCTCCTCGAGGCCTGCGAACTGATAACCTTCGACCCTCGTGATGGGAACCGGGCCGTAATAGTAATAAGGCTTGTATGTGCCGAGCTGCTTTGCAATCTGCTCATACGAATACGATGAGATGGTGCCGGCCTTGTCTGTAATCAGATAGTTGGCAAGGAAGTAAGGATTGTCCGTACGCGAGCCGAGCGGCTCGGTCTGCGGCCCGGGCGTATAGGATATGATCCAGGACCCGAGAGGGGTCTTTTCCCAGCTGCCGTCATTGTTTACAGTAACCCAGGCGTCAAACGCCGCCTTGGCTATGTCTGCCGTATCCGTGGTCACAGTCTGTGCGCAGGAGCACAGAAGCGCAACCGATGCGGCAAGTATGATTGTCTTTATATTCATATCTTCACTTTTTCTTCGATGTAACGGGCGGCATCAGCCACACTCTCTATGTCCTCGCCTATGACCAGACGGCCGCCTGAAGCGTTTTCGTGGCCTCCGCCGTGGAACAGCTCCGCCGCGATGTCGCGGGCCGAAACGCCCTTTTTCGAGCGCAGGCTGGCGCGGAGCACATCCCCCTCCTGCCGCAGATAGATGCTCAGACGCACTTCGCCTATTGAAAGAGGCACATTCACCAGACCCTCGAGTTCGCCTTCGGCAAGGCCGTGACGGAGCCAGTCCTCACTGCTTACAATCATATAGGCAACACCGCCGGGAAGTATCTTCATCCCCGAAAGAATGTCGCTCATCGCATACACGCGGTTGCGACGGTAGGAATGGTAGATGCGGTTTATGATATCGTCCCTGTCGACTCCGGCGGCAAGCAGTTCGCCGGCCATCTGCAAGGTGGTCGGGAACACGGAATTGGCGAAGTTATTGGTATCGGTAGTCATACCGGTCATAAGGCAGTACAGGGCGCGGAAGTCAAGTTCCGTGCCATACAGGGCCTTGAGAATCCAGTATTCCAGTTCGCTGGCGGATGACACCTCCGGAGTGCTGATGACAAGATCGAACTCTTCCAGGTGCGGGTTCAGATGGTGGTCTATTAGTATGCGGCGGCCGCTGAATGAGCGGAGCGCATCCTCGAATGCGCCGGCGCGGTCGAGCCCGTTCATATCGGTGCAGATGAGCGTGTCGCACGTGGCCATAGCCTCTCCCAGCCCTTCGGCACCGACAATATGGTCAAGGCCGTCCAGGACAAAGGAGATTGTGGGCGGCAAAGGTTCGGGATAGGCCACGACGGCGCGGATTCCCTTCGAGCGCAGCTGCAGGCAAAGGGCTGCGCTGCTGCCCAGGGCGTCTCCGTCAGGATGGGTGTGCGTAGCTATCAGCACGCCGTCCGACGAGCCGATCAGAGTGCGCAGAAGCGCTATATCAGTGTCTTTGAACATTCGCGCAAATTTAGCAAGAATATTGTAATTCATAAATGATTTACGTAACTTTGCGAGGATAGTTTGACAAAAATTACACTCTATAATGAAAAACAACAAAAAGGACATCCTGGCATTTACCCAGAACCCTAAAACCAACAAAATCGTAACCTGGGCAGCAATGCCCGTTCTCATCGTGGTAATTGCAGTTCTGCTCGTCTCAAGCATTATGCAGCCCGTGCTCTTCAACAAAGAGAAAGCCCGCCGCGAGGCCGTTGGTATCGAAAGGCTCAAGGATATCCGTACTCTTCAGAACGCCTACAAGTCAGTTTACAACAAATACACCTGGAGCGTCGACACCCTCGTCAAATTCTACAACGAAGGCGAACTCGTCATCAACCTTCAGGTTGGTTCCAAGGACGACTCCATCGCTTTCGCCCACACCCAGAGCGTAAAGCAGCAGGTTCCCTGGCTCAAGGGCGAAGACCTTGAGAGATATCTATATCAGAAGTACAACGAAGGTGACCGCAAGCTCGTGTTCAGCCTCGAGACCAAGGTTCCCGTACGCGACACCCTCTTCAACGGACGCCCCGGCTTCTGTGTCGATTCGCTCCGCACCATCCCCTTCTCGGGCGGCAAGCACGTGCAGATGGACGCCACACTCAAGATGGTTTCAGGCGTGAAGGTTCCTCTTTTCGAGGCCAAGATGCCTTACAGGTATCTCCTTCCCGAAGAGAAATACAAGCAGCTTCGCATCAACCTCGATTCCGAAAGGCGCAATTCCAACCATTACGAGGGCCTTCAGGTAGGCTCTATCAGCGCGCCTAACAACAACGCCGGTAACTGGGAATAGTGCATATCTCCGTTTACACTCCGAAGTGCTCGCTTGTACCGTCGCACTTCTTCGATCCTGATTGTGCGAGAGACTCTCTCGCACAAGTTTTTGAATTGGACGAAGATGATGCACTCTGCTTCGAGGCGATGCCCGAATACGACGCTGTACTGCTGTGGGCTTCTTCCGAGCGCTACGAAAAGGCAATAGACGAGAACGGCGAAGGTTCCGACAACACCCCGAGACCCGAGCTTTACTATGTTTTGAAGCACCTCCCGCATTGCCAGGACTACAACAAGATAGTCTGCTCCATACGTGAGGAGTATCTGTATCTTGCCATAGGCCAGGGCAACAACCTGCTTCTGACCAATGTCTACAGCGCCCGCGACTTCGTCACGGCCCTGTATTACATAATGCTGGCAATGAAGTCGCTCCAGATGAACCCCGAGGTTTCCACAATCAGTCTGCTCTCCCCCATCGGTCCGGAGGACGAAATGACGCTGTACCGCTATTTCAAGGCGGTCGAATCGCTCTGATATGCGAATCATCGGAGGCCGTCTCAAAGGCAAGAACATTCTGCCACCTATGGGCTACAGTGCGAGGCCCACGACCGACTTTGCGAAGGAAGGTCTCTTCAACATACTCGACAACGAATACGAATTCGAAGACCTCAAGGTCCTGGACCTTTTCGGAGGCACCGGTGCCATTGCCTATGAATTCGCTTCAAGAGGTGCCTCAAGGGTATACAGCATAGAAATGTCGAAGGACAACGCATCTTTCATCCGCGCGGAGGCCAGACGTCTTGGACTTCCGGCTGTAACGGCCGTGCACGACAATGTCTTTGACTTTCTGCCCATCTGCCGTGAAAAGTTCGACATAATCTTCGCCGACCCTCCTTACGCGCTCGAGGGGCTCGAGACAATTCCGGACAAGGTCTTTTCACAGGACATCCTTCATCCGGACTGCTATTTCATTCTGGAGCACGGCGGCGAACACGACTTCAGCAGCCACCCCCGCTTTTTCAAGGAGCGCTGCTACGGTCGCGTGCACTTCACCTTCTTCAAATAACGAATTTCTCCGCACAATGCGGAGCGCAGGCTATTTCGCGGAGCCGAAGGCGACTCAAGGGGGTTGGGGGATACGGCCCCCAATCAATGAAAGCCGTCAGGCTATGGATGCGAACTATTTCGCATCCATAGCC
>JAGHTP010000039.1 GCA_018065265.1 Candidatus Cryptobacteroides aphodequi
CGACAGAATGGTTCCGTCTGATGAATCAATGTTAAAATAGTCCATTTATGGGATAATCTTCCACAAAATTAGAAAGAAATTCCAAAAATAGCAAGACGCAGACGCACAGGAAGACAGACAGTGCTGCCAGTATCATCACCGGGTGTGGGTACAAAGCCCCCTTTTGATTACGCAGATGTGGGTCTGGACTGTGCGTTCGCCATCGTAGTCCAGTTCACCGTTGTCGCAAGGGTAGTTCACGACGTGGGTATCTTCATCTCCGAACCCAGCGACGCAGAGCGTTGATGATCCGCCTCCGTCGAGGTTCATTGCATACTTCGGATCGAAATTGCTAATCAAGAAGTTGGTAAGCTCCTTGCAGGTGAAGCCACAGCAATATGAGTTGTAGCGTCCATCGGCGACCAGCATGATGAGATGGTTGTCTGCAGTGATGCCCACAGCCGTACGCGGGTGACGCACACCCTGATGGCGATACGGGTGCTCGTACGCATAACGGATTTCGGCCTGAGCCATGGTGACGAACATCGGCACGAACGTGAGCCCATAGGCATCATACCCATAGATAAGCAGCGGAGAGCCCGAGATAATGTCCGGCACATCCGCCATATCGTTTTTGAAAAAGTCCCGCTGTTCTTTTACAGCCGCGCCATAAAGCGATTTCCCCGGATTAGTAGAATTGCATATATTATTGCAGATAAACACACTGTCGGTGGAAGACACGCAGATCGCGGCATCGTTCCTCCAATTGGGAATCCCGTCTGATTCGTCGTGGTCTATCTCACGACGGACAATACCCGATTCCTTTATGAATATCTGGGACGCCCCGAAGCCGCCGTTCATTGCCACGGTCGCACCATATTCCTTGAAGCGGTCGGAAGTCTTGACTCCGCGCGGATCGTAGGTGAATTCAAGCCCCCACTCCTTGTTGAGATCGACATCGGCGACGTGGACCGACTGGCTGACTCCACTCACCGGATCGGTTCCCTGGAAATGCCAGTACACAATTCCGTCATCGACGTTTTCGCTAACCCAGCCTTCTCCCGAAGGGCGCACTGGGGCATGATCCGGCTCGACATATGGGACCTCTTCCTCCTGGCCCGGGGCTTCGTCATTGGCGGCGGGACCTTCGGGCTTCTGACAGGACAGATAGCCGGGCAAAAGTGCTGCAGCCAGAGCAAAGACGGCAGCGGGTAGTCCAAAATACTTCATATCAGTATTACATTGCTTTGAGGATGTAGCTCAGGGGAACGGCCTTCTTTGTAACCGTGCGTGCCTTGTGACGGACGGTAACCTCGGCAGTCATATCGAAGGTGTAGCGTGAAGGATCGATTGTGGGGTTGGCAAGCAGAGCGAAGAGCGCTGTCATAGTCTGGAGCGAAGCGTGACCGGACACGTTCACTGCATTGGTACCTGGAGCGATGACAATATCGTCAGCGCTGCCGATGAGGAAGGGGATGCCGTCCTTGTAAACCATTCCGTTGATGTTGCTGATGGTGATCTTCTTCCCGGGATTGGTTATGCTGATGTTCATCACTCCGGCAAGGCTGGTGAAGCTCACTGGAGTGACACTAACGATGTGATAATCTCCAAAACTGAGGGTGCTGAGCTGAGCTTTCGATTCGGGTGCAAAAGCAAGTGCGAGGCAGAGCGAAGCTGCCAGAGCGACAAAGAACTTTTTCATATCTATCTGTTGTTATACATTGATTCGTAATACTTCTGGTAATCGCCGCTGGTTACATTGTCCATCCACTCCTGATTCTCCAGGTACCAGCGTACGGTCTTCTCGATCCCTTCTTCGAACTGCAGGCTGGGTTCCCAGCCGAGCTCCCTCTGAAGCTTGCTCGAGTCTATCGCATAGCGGAGGTCGTGACCGGCACGGTCGGTGACATAGGTGATGAGGTCGAGGTCTTCGCCCTCGGCGCGGCCGAGCAGACGATCGACAGTCTTGATGAGCACCTTGATTATGTCTATGTTCTTCCACTCGTTGAAGCCTCCGATGTTGTAGGTCTCGGCCACGGAACCGTTATGGAAGATGGTGTCGATTGCCCTCGCGTGGTCCTCGACATAGAGCCAGTCGCGCACGTTCTCGCCCTTCCCATAGACGGGCAGAGGTTTGCGGTGGCGGATATTGTTGATGAATAGGGGTATCAACTTCTCGGGGAACTGATAAGGGCCGTAATTGTTGCTGCAGTTCGTGACGATTGTGGGCAAGCCGTAAGTGTCGTGAAAAGCACGTACGAAATGGTCCGATCCGGCTTTGGCGGCACTGTACGGGCTGTGCGGCTGATACTTGAGGTCCTCGGTGAAGAACTTCTCACCATAGGCGAGATGATGCTCCCCCGATGAAGCCTTCGTGGTGAAGGGAGGCTCAATACCCTCGGGATGGGTCATCTCAAGGGCTCCGTACACCTCGTCGGTGGAGATGTGGTAGAACCTCTTTCCTTCGAAGCCTTCTGGAAGGCTCTCCCAGTAGACTTTGGCCGCCTGGAGAAGGCTCAGCGTGCCCATCACATTGGTTCTGGCGAATGTGAACGGATCCTTGATGCTGCGGTCCACGTGGCTTTCTGCGGCAAGATGGATGATGCCGTCAACCTGCTCCTCCTTCATAAGGGCAAGCACGCCGTCGAAGTCGCAGATATCCATCTTGACGAACCTGTAGTTGGACTTCGACTCGATGTCCTTGAGGTTCGCGAGGTTACCGGCATAGGTCAGCTTGTCGAGGTTGATGATGCGGTAATCGGGATACTTGTTCACGAACAGCCGCACAACGTGACTGCCTATGAATCCGGCGCCTCCGGTAATGACTATGGTTCTCTTGTATGCCATTGGTTATAATGTAATTCCCCTCCGCCGAGAGCCCGGTAAAGGGCTATCGTGCCTTGGATCGATTCATATTTGTCGGATATCTGCAGCAGCCTTGCCGAAAGCAGCGACTGCTGGGCTGTAAGTACCTCGAGGTATGTACTTTCGCCATGACGCATAAGCTGTTCGGTACTGTAGACGGCACTCTCGAGAGCGCTGATCTGACGCACTCTCACTTCGGTCTTGCCTTCTGCCGAAAGGCAGAGCGAAAGGGCGGTGCGCACCTCGCCTGCTGCTGAAAGAATTGTCTTGCGGAAGGTTTCGGCCGCTTCGAGCTGCTTCTGCTCGGCGATGGTGAGCGAACCTGCAATCTGCCTGTGCCTGAGCAAAGGCTGCAAGGCGCCCGCTCCGAGCGAGATAAGCCATCCGGACGGGCTCGTGACGGCCTTCTCCCAGCCGAACTCGGCGTTGATGCTTATGGACGGATAGAATGCCGAGTGTGCCGCAGCGACATCGTACCAGGCCTTGCGCAGATCGTATTCAGCCATCTGGACATCGGGCCTGCGGCTCAGCATAAGTGCCGGAACGCTGGAGGCCGTGATGCATTCCAGAGGCGCCTCGTCAAGACGTCCGCGAGCCACCTCGCCGAGCCTTGTGCCGAGAAGGACCTGGAACTGCAGCTCCAGGGAACGAATCTGGTGTTCGAGGTCGAAAAGCGACGCCTCGATCGAGCAGGCGTTGGCCTCGCTCTGCGATACCGAGGCCTCGTTGGCCATTCCGGCGTCTTTCATATTACGCATTATCAACACGTTCTTCTGCCACGATTCAGCCGTACTGCGAGACACTTCAAGCTGTGCGTCGAGTTTCAGAAGGGTGTAATACATGTCGGCTATAGCGCAGACAAGTCCGGTTCGAACACTGCGCAGATAGACTTCGCTCTGTTCGAGCGAGGCTCTTGCGCGGCGGTGGCCATTGACCAGGTCTCCCCTCAGATCGACTTCCCACGAAGCCTTGAGCGGCAGCGACCAGGAATTCACCGACCCGCCGTAACGCTCCTCACTGTTGGTGAACGAATACGAAGGGGCCAGGTCGAACGAAGGCACGAATGCCCAGAGAGCCATATTCATCGCGGCGCGCGCCTCCTCCACACGGGCGGCGGCGATATGCACATCACTGTTGTTCTCAAGACCGAGGCTGATGTACGAGCAAAGCAGGCTGTCTGTAAAGAAGTCGCGCCAGGAAATGTCGGAAAGCCTCGATGTATCGGGGAGGACCGCTTCGCCGGTAACAGGATCGGTGGCGACGGCTGCCCTGTCGGCGCTGTCAAGGAGTTCGACACCTTCGAACTGCGGCCTCTCGTACTCGCGGTAAACCGAGCAGGACGCGGCAAAACAAAGCGCCGCACAAAGCACTATTTCTTTGACAATTCGCATTGTTCCTTGAATTTTGAAGGTGAGACTTTCTCCTGCAGCCACTCGAACCAGATGAAGAGCGACGGCGTGAAGAACAGGATTCCAAGCGTTCCGAGCACCATTCCGCCAATGACACCGGCGCCGAGCGTATGGTTTCCGTTAGCTCCGGCTCCGCTCGATACGAGCAGAGGGAAAAGGCCGACAACCAGCGTGAGCACGGTCATCATAATGGGGCGGAATCGCTCCTTCACCGCGTAAAGCGCGGCTTCGGCCAGACCCATTCCGCTACGGCGTTTCATCACGGCATATTCGGTGATGAGGATGGCGGTCTTCGACATCAGACCGATGAGCATAATGAGGCCTGTCTGCAGATAGATATTGTTTTCAAGCCCCATCGCCCTGGCGAGCAGGAAGCTTCCGGTAAGGCCGACGGGCACAGTCAGAAGCACAGCGAAAGGCAGGAAGTAACTCTCGTACAAAGCGCAGAGTATCAGATAGATAAGCAGGAAGCAGATGACGAAGATGATCAGCGTGTTCGATCCGCTTCCGGCCTCTTCACGAGCTATTCCTCCGAAGTCGTAGCCGTAACCGACGGGCAGAGTATAGTCCGAAACCTCGCGGACGGCATTGATGGCATCGCCAGATGAATAGCCCTCCGCAGGCCTTCCGTTGACCCTGATGCAGGGGAAGAGATTGAAGCGGCTCAGGTTCTCGGGTGCATAGATCTTCGTAAGGGTGACGAACTGGGTTATGGGAGCCATTTCATCGCCTATCCTGATGAATATGTTGTTGAGTGACTGCTTGTCTATGCGGTACTTCGGGTCGGCCTGCACCATCACCTGGTAGAGTTTGGTAAAACGGTTGAACTTGGTCGACATCTGACCGCCGAAATAGCCGTTAAGCACGCTCAGCACGTCCTTGGGCGAAACGCCCGCCCTCTTGCACTTGATGGCATCGAGATCTATCTGGTACTGGGGGAAGTTGGGGTTGAAAGATGTGCTGACAGAGCCTATCTCCGGCCTCTGGCGCATCTCGGCAAGGAAGTCCTGGGTAACGGCAAAGAGGTCTTCTATGCTGCCGCCCTTGCGGTCCTGTATGTAGAGTTCGAAGCCGTTGGCGGCGCCATAGCCAGGAATCATTGCGGGTGAGGAAACGAAGATGTCAGCATCGTTCATCTCGGTCGTATAGTCCTTGATGCGAGACATTATGTCGTCGGACGAATGTTCCTTGCCCTTGCGTTCGCTCCAGTCCTTGAGCCTGAGAGTGAACGATCCGTGCGAGGCACCGACACCGCCTATCATTCCCCATCCGGCGCCTTTCTCATAATCACGCAGTTCATCTATGCCCTGAATGACGTCGCGGTCGATGCGGTCCATTACCGAGGCCGTGGTCTTGAGCGAGCTGCCCGGCGCCAGATTGACATCCATACGCACGACACCCATATCCTCCTGAGGGATAAGGCCAGTCTTGGTGCGCTGCATATTCCATGCGAGAAGACCGGCGAAAACCACAACGAAGATGGGCGCCAGCCAACGGTGATGCATAAAGAACTGCACGCTGTGCAGATAACGGCGCTTGACAGCTTCGAAACCGGCATCGAACGCATCTCCGAAGAAAGCGAAGAATCGGCGCACAGCACCCTTGGAGCCCTTCTCCTGCGACTTGGGCATAAGCAGCATCGCACAAAGCGCGGGACTGAGGGTCAGCGCGTTGATGGCTGAGATACCCACGGACACGGCCATCGTGATACCGAACTGGGTATAGAAAGTACCGGATGTTCCTCCCATAAACGAAACCGGGATGAACACGGCCATGAACACAAGCGTAGAAGTGATGAGCGCCGATGTGACGTCGTGCATCGCGTCGACGGCAGCGGGTTTGGCCAGCGTATAGCCCTGGTCGAACTTCGTATGCACCGCCTCGACCACAATGATGGAGTCGTCAACCACGACACCGATGCTGAGCACCAGCGCAAACAGGGTGAGCAGATTTATACTGAATCCGAACACATACAGGAACATGAAAGTTCCGATAATCGACACGAACGTAGCGATGAGGGGGATGAGGGTCGACTTGCCGCTCCTGAGGAACAGGAACACCACCAGAATAACGAGCAGAATGGCTTCGAGCAGGGTACGGACCACATTCTTGATGGAAGCGTACAGGAAGTCGTTCGAATTGGAAAGAACGCACATCTCCAGGTCGATGGGAAAATCCTCCCTGGCCTGGGCCATGAACTTGTCTATCTGCTTTATGACTTCGGTGGCATTGGAACCGGGTGTCTGGTACACCTGCATCGAGGCGCTCGGGCAGCCGTTCACGGTTCCTATGAACTGGTAGGATGTGGCACCGAGTTCGATGTCGGCGACATCCTTGAGCTGCAGCACCTCACCCGAAGGCAGGGCCCTGATGACGATGTTGCTGAACTCCTCGGGCTTCTCCAGACGGCCCTTGTAGCGGAGAGCGTACTGGAATGTATTGTCCGAATTCTCGCCCAGGGTACCTGTCGCGGCCTCGATGTTCTGCTCGGCAAGAGCGGCGGTGACATCGGCAGGGATCAGTTTGTACTGGGCCATCACGTCGGGCTTGAGCCAGATACGCATACTGTAGTCGGCACCGCGCACATCGACATCGCCCACGCCCGGGATACGACTGATGCCGGGGACGAGGTTGATCTTGATGTAGTTCGATATGAATTCGCGGTTGTACGAGCCACCGGGCGAATAGAGGGCTATTCCTTCAAGGATGTTGGTCTGACGCTTGCGCACGGTCACACCCACCTCATTGACCTCGCTCGGAAGGCTCCTGGTGGCGCGGCTGACGCAGTTCTGCACGTTCACGGCGGCCATATCGGGATTGGTTCCCTGCTTGAAGAACACCTGTACGTTGGCAGAACCGCTATTGGTGGCCTGCGAGTACATATAGGTCATATTCTCCACACCGTTGATGGCCTCCTCGAGGGGCACGATGACCGACTTCATCACGGTCTCGGCGCTGGCACCGGTATAGTTGGTGCTCACATTGATGGTAGGAGGGGCGATGTTCGGATAGCGCTCGATAGGCAGCGCGACGAGGCCTATGACCCCGCCTATGACTATCACTATCGAAATGACCGTCGAAAGAACCGGACGGTCTATGAATGTCTTGATATTCATTACTTCTGCGCCTCCACAACCTTGCGAATGTCTACCGCCGCCCCGTCACGGAGGATGCCGACACCCTCAACGACAAGCGTATCTCCGGCGCTCAGACCATTCTCGACCACATATTCCTTTCCGTTCGAAATCTCGAACACGTTGATAATGCGCGATTCGGCCTTGCCGCCGCTGTATTTGTATGCATACACCACATCCTGAACCTCATAGGTGGCGGACTGCGGGATGACTATGCAATTGCTCTGGTTGTGGGGCAGGATGACGTTGCCGGCACCGCCCGAAAGCAGAAGCCCCTGCCTGTTGGGGAACTTGGCGCGCACGGCAAGCGATCCTGTCGTGGGGTCGATGATACCGCAGATGGCCTCGACCCTGCCCGGCTCGCTGTAGATGGAACCATCGCTGAGCTGCAGCTTGAGGCTCGGCATATTGCGCAGAATGGCATCGAGGCTGCCGTACTGACGGCTGAGCGAAAGCACCTGGCTCTCAGTCATCGAGAAATAAACATACATCTCCGAGTTGTCGGAAACGGTTGTAAGAGGCGTGGCGTCGGAGGGGCTGACGAGGGCGCCAACGCGGAACGGAAGGCTTCCCACAACGCCGTCAACAGGGCTCTTGACCAAGGTGTAGTTGAAGTTGTTGCGGGCATTGGTCTCGTTGGCCTGTGCCTGAGCGAGCTGGGCCTTCTCACGCGCGAGCGTGGTGCGGGCCATCTGCAGGTCGTACGCCGAAATGATTTCCTGTTTGTAGAGCTGCTCCTTCGAGTCGAGGGTCAGCTGGGCCGCAGCCACAGCCGCCTTGGCCACCTCGACATTGGCGATGGCTGTCTGGAGTTCCGACTCGTATGTGCTCTGGTCTATTACGAAAAGGGTCTGTCCCTTTGAGACGGTGGCACCCTCGCGGACGTTTATCTCGGTAATGTAACCTGAAACCTTCGGACGTATGTCAATGTCCTGCTTGCCGCGTATGGTAGCCGAATATGTGCTGCTCAGCGCCCTGGATGTGGGCTGGAGCACCATAACATTGTATTGTCTTGACTTGTGTGTGCTGGTTGCGGGCTTGCAGGAGGAGACAAGCACCAGCGCACTCAAAAGAATCGTAAAACAGAGAGATTTATTCATAGCCTCCAAAGGTAATCATTCCGGAGGTCAAAAAAAAGAGGTTCCCTATTCGAGAACCTCCATTTTTTCGTTGTAGAATTCGTTCTGCAGGATGCTGAATCCGGTTGCCTCTTCGATTTTGAGGGAGCATCTGTATTTGCGTTTCCACTTGCGGACGAAGGAATTGAATCCTCTCGTCAGGTAGGCCCCCAGAATGGGGCTTACCTTCAATGTGAGTGCGGTGAGACCTTTTTCCTGAACGTAGTAGGCAAGACGGCGTTCAATCTGCTCATCGACAACCACCGTCGAAGCAATCTTTCCCGTGCCGTGGCAAAGGGGACACTGTTCGGCGGTTTCAATCTGTGTTACGGGGCGTATGCGCTGACGCGTGATCTGCATAAGACCGAATTTGGTCAGAGGCAGTACGTTGTGCTTGGCCCTGTCCGAGGACATCAGTTCCTGCATGTACTTGTACAGCTCGTTGCGGTGTTCGGCGTCGTCCATATCGATGAAATCGACAATGACTATGCCTCCCATATCGCGCAGGCGCAGCTGGCGGGCTATTTCTTCCGCTGCAATGCGGTTGACCTCGTAGGCGTTCTCCTCGTGGTCGTTGGTCTTGGACCTGATGCCGCTGTTAACGTCTATCACATTGAGTGCTTCGGTGGTCTCTATGACCAGATAGGCGCCCTGTTTCATAGGCACTACCTTGCCGAAACTGCTCTTGATCTGACGTGTAACCTCGAAATGGTCAAAAATGGATTCCTTTCCGTCGTAAAGCTTGACTATCTTTTCCTGTTCGGGCGAAATGAGCGAGATGTACTGACGTGTCTCGTCGTAAATCTTCTCATCATCCACCCACACGTTCGAGAACGAGTCGTTCAGCAGGTCACGCAGGACCGTAGTGGTCTTGGAGTACTCCGTGAAAAGCAGGCCGGTGGACTTGTCCGTGGCGATACGCTTCCACGAGCCCTCCCACTTTTCGATGAGCGACTTGGCCTCGGCCACCAGCACCGACGCATTCTTGCCTTCGGCGGCAGTGCGGATGATGGCTCCGTAGTTGCGCGGCAGAATGCTGCGCACCAGGGTCTCGAGCCTCTTCTTTTCTTCGCGGGAAGAAATCTTCTGGGAAACGCTTACCTTCTGGGCGAAGGGAAGCAACACTATGTTGCGTCCTGCAAGCGAAATCTCTGCAGTCAGCCTCGAGCCCTTTGTCGATATGGGTTCCTTGACGATCTGGCAGATGATCATCTGCCCCACCTCCAGCACGCTTTCGATACGGCCTTCCTTTTCGAGGGCAGGACCTATCTGGGTGTGCGAATAGAGGGATTCAAGGTCGGTGTTGGAGTTGGACTTCTTCACGAAATTGTCAAAAGCCGGGAAGTACAGTCCAAGGTCAAGGTAGTGCACGAATGCCTCCTTGCTGTCACCGATATCGACGAAAGCTGCATTCAGCGAGGGAAGGAGTTTCTTCACTCTTCCGAGGAACACGTCCCCCACCGAATAGCTGTGGCCCTGGCTCGATTCGCGGCTATACTCGATGAGCCGGTGGTTTTCCATCAGCGCGAGTGTAACCTGCGAAGCTCCGACCTCAACGATGAGGTCTTTTACAGGTTTTTCAGCTTCCATTGACGTTTATAGATAAAAAACAAAAAGCCCGCCGGATCTCCCGTCAGGCCTTATGCGACTACTTTTTCTTGTGCCTATTCTTACGCAAGCGTTTCTTACGCTTGTGAGTGGCCATCTTGTGCCTTTTATGCTTTTTTCCGTTGGGCATAATAAATATGTTTGGATTTATTTGATTTCAGAAACGAACTCCTTGGAAGGCTTGAAGGCGGGGATATCGTGCTCGGGAACGATTACTGTTGTCTGAGCCTTGATATTGCGGGCTGCCTTTGTAGCGCGGTGCTTGAGGATGAAACTGCCGAAGCCGCGAAGGTAAACAGGCTCTCCGTTTGCTACCGAATTCTTAACACACTCCATAAATGACTCAACAACCCTGAGGGTCTGAGCCTTCTCAATGCCTGTCGCCTTTGCGATTTCATTGACGATTTCTGCCTTTGTCATATTGAATTAATTGTTTAGTTACGTTTTGCGAGGTGCAAAAATACTGCGTTTTTTTTACAAATCAAAATATGAAATCAATAACATCCTCAATGGTATTGACATAGTGGAAATCGAGTCCTTTGACGTATATGTCCTTGATGTCCTCGATGTCCTTGCGGTTGTCCTCGCATATGACTATAGTCTTGACTCCGGCACGCTTTGCGGCCAGAATCTTCTCCTTGATTCCACCCACGGGAAGCACCTTGCCGCGGAGGGTCATCTCACCGGTCATCGCAGTGTGACGGCGTATTGCCTTGCCGCGAAGGGCTGAGACCATAGAACTTACCATAGTGATACCTGCCGACGGACCGTCTTTGGGAGTTGCTCCCTCGGGCACGTGTACGTGGATGTCCTTCGCCGCGAATTCCTCGGCGGTAACCTCAGCAAGCGCCGGATGGGCCTTGATGTACTGGTATGCGATGGTGGCGGACTCCTTCATCACGTCACCCAGGTTGCCTGTCATTGTCATAATGCCCTTGCCCTGCGACACACTGCTCTCCACGAACAGAATCTCGCCGCCCATCTGGGTCCAGGCAAGACCTGTTACAACTCCGGGCACTTCGTTGCCCTTCTGCATATCGTGCTGGGCTGTGGGGAGTCCGAGGTATTCCTTGAGATGTTCGGGTTCGATGGTGGAAGGATAGTCCTGCCCGAGTGCAATCTTCTTTGCGGTCACGCGGGCTATCTTGGCAATCTGCTTCTCGAGGTTGCGCACACCCGATTCGTGCGTGTATTCGTCAATGATGGCACGGAGCGCCTTGGGGCTGATGGACAGTGCTCCACGGTCGATTCCGTGCTCCTCGAGCTGCTTGGGCACGAGGTATTTCTTCGCGATCTGCATCTTCTCCTCGGCCAGATAGCCGGTCACGTTGATGACTTCCATACGGTCCAGAAGTGCGGGCTGTATGGGGGCGATGCTGTTGGCCGTGGTTATGAAGAGCACGTTCGAAAGGTCGTAGTCGAGGTCGAGGTAGTTGTCGTGGAAGGCGGAGTTCTGTTCCGGGTCCAGAGCCTCGAGCAGAGCCGATGACGGGTCGCCCTTGAAGTCCGAGGCAAGCTTGTCTATCTCATCGAGCACGATCACGGGGTTGGAGGTGCCGGCCTTCTTGATTCCGGCCATGATACGTCCCGGAAGCGCGCCTACGTAGGTCTTGCGGTGGCCGCGGATTTCGGCCTCGTCGTGCATACCACCGAGGGCGATGCGCACGTACTTGCGACCCAGGGCGCGGGCCACGCTCTTGCCGAGCGAAGTCTTTCCGACTCCCGGAGGGCCATAGAGGCAAAGGATGGGCGACTTCATATTGCCCTTCAGTTTGAGCACTGCAAGATACTCTATGATGCGGTCCTTGATGCTGTCAAGTCCGAAATGGTCCTTGTCAAGAACCTTCTGGGCGTGCTTGAGGTCGAGATTGTCCTCGCTCATCTCGCCCCAGGGCAGGTCAAGGAGGAATTCGATGTAGTTGTACTGCAAACTGTAGTCGGGCGAATTGGGATTGTATTTCTGCAACCTCGCAAGTTCCTTTTCGAAGACTTCGGCCATCTGCTCGCTCCATTTCTTGGAAGCGGCCTTTTCGCGGAAGCGGTCGAACTCCTCGTCACCGTCCATACCGAGCTCTTCCTGGATGGTGCGGAGCTGGTTGTTCAGATAGTATTCCCTCTGCTGCTGGTCGATTTCCTGCTTGACCTTCTGATTGATTTCCTGCTTGATGTCGGAAAGCTGAATCTGCGCGTCAAGAAGCATAAGGAGCTTCATCGCGCGGGCCTTGACGTCGTCGTACTGGAGGAGGTCAATCTTCTCTTCGATATTCTCGATTTCCACCGAAGTGGCTATGAAGTTCACCAGGAACGGGAAGGAATCGATGGCCCTGAGAGCCGAGATAGCCTCCTTCGGGGCCATATTCGAGCCCCTGATGACCTGAGCGGCCTTTTCCTTGAGCGATGCGGCCATCGCCTTGATGTCGGCGCTGTCCTCACGGTCGAGATAATCGGGAAGATAATGGACGCGTGCCGTGATGTAGGGGTCGTAATCGACCACGCAGTCGAGGCTGAGCCTCTTGTATGCCTGAAGGATGGCGGTGATGGTACCGTCCGGCATTTCGAGAGTCTTGATGATGCGTGCCACACAGCCGAATTTGTAGAGGTCCTCCTCCATAGGCTCTTCAACCGCCGGATCGATCTGCGGAACGGCACCGATGAAGTAATTGTGCTTCTCGGCGTCCTGTATGAGTTTGATGGACTTCTCGCGGCCAATGGTTATCGGATATACTGTGCCAGGGAAGATAACCGCTCCGCGCAGCGCCAGAATAGGCAGTGTCTGGGGCAGCTGGCTTTCGTCAATTTTGGGCGCACCTTCGGTCTGTACTACAGGAATGATGCTCACTTCGGCGCCGGAAGGCATAAAAAGGTCCTTGTCGTATGTCATATTGTCAAATTGTCAGTAAAAAAACGTCCCGTTCAACAGGTCAATACGCGTGCCACGGGGCGGAGGGGTGACAAAAATACAAAAAATCAGCGAAACTTAAAGTTTCCAGTCGATGGGCCCGCGGCCGTTGGCGCAAAGATAAGCGTTCGCCCTGCTGAAGTGCCTGCATCCGAAGAAAGCGCCGCGGGCAAGGGGCGAAGGATGTGCAGCCTCAAGAATCAGATGGCGTGAGGGGTCTATGAGCGCGGCTTTGCTCCTCGCGAAATTCCCCCAGAGCATAAACACCACGCCGCTACAGCGCTGCGAGATTGTGGAGATGACGGCGTCGGTGAACTGCTGCCAGCCTATCGCGCTGTGCGAAGCGGGTTGGCCGCCGCGCACTGTAAGTATGGCGTTCAGAAGAAGCACGCCCTGCTGTGCCCAGGGTGTAAGGTCGGGGCTGGAGGACATCCGCACGCCCAGATCGGTTTCTATCTCGTGATAGATGTTTCGCAGCGACGGGGGCATCGCTATCCCCTCGGGGACCGAGAAGCTGAGGCCCATAGCCTGTCCCGGGCCGTGATACGGGTCCTGGCCGAGTATCACCACCTTGACATTGTCGAGCGGGCAGAGGTCAAAGGCCTTGAAGATGCTGTTTCCAGGAGGATAGATGGTGCATCCGCGCGACTTTTCATCGTGCAGATAAGCCGCCAGAGAGGCGAAATACGGTTTGCCGAACTCCAGGGCAAGGGCTTCCGCCCAGCTTTTCTCAATGCGGACGTTCACCTAGAAAAGGGTGGGATGAGTGTCACTCAGGCCCTGAAGGACCCTCTCCATAAGTATCTGGCGGACCATTGCGGAACGCGAGCTGGCCTTGCATCTTACGCAATATTCGTCAAGGGCGGCCTTCTCGTTGTCGTTCAGTCTTACCACCACGCGGTTGCGCCTCAGAAGCGAGTACTTCTGACGGGCGAACGCCTCGGCATCGGGATGTTTACTTTTTTTCTTTCGCATTATGCTCGTAAAGATAATAAAAATCAAGCAGTTCAACCAAATTTTCGACTTCCAGGCGGCGTCCTATTATCATTCCGCCCGGAGTTACAAGGAAAAGCTGCGGCGTGGAGAGCACCGCATACTTGCGCAGATAGTCGCTTGCGGCATCGGGGTCCCAGACGTGCACGACCTCAACCTGCGGGCTGGCACAGTCAAACCCTTCGGCAAAAGAGCGCCAGGCCTCTTCGTCCGAACCGGAGTAGAACATGTACAGCGTGAGAGGGGTACAGTCGGCCTCGCGCTGCGCGTAGAACGCTTCGAGCGCATACGGCAGAACCGGAGTCACCGCATTGCATTTTGTGCAGGAAGTGTCGTAGAAATACAGCGCGCAGAGCCTTCCCTGCTCCGGAATGTCCGGAAGGCTTCCGTCAAGAGCCGTCACGCCGAGCACGGGGGCCTGCATATACAGCATCGAAGAGCGGTTGAAGAGGGCGAACATCTCCGCTTCGAAATTCTCCTGATCAGTAGGGAAAGTCACCGTTCCGTCCGCGAACCAGCGGTCATAGACGTGAAGAGCGACAGCCTCCTCCCCCATCAAGGGCGATTCCTTGTAATGGGCGAAGATGGCGCAGGCGATGTGTTGCCTGAGGAGAGAATCGCGGCAGGTGGTTATGAGATAGTCCATCTCCGACTCCTTTTCCTCGTTCGAAGCCTCCAGAAGCGCTACGTAGTACTGCTCCAGCAGACCGTCCATCCCGGCATAAGGGCTGTCGGGGCCTTCCGTGGGAGCGACGTCCGCTCCGGGGGCAGCCGGCAGTGCCGGAACACCCGCCAGGGCCAGCGTAGCCACGAGGCCGGCAAGAAGGACAGTCAGAGAGCGCCTGATCATTTACGGTTGGAATCAAACGGAGGGAGGGTAACGCCTTCGGGTTCGAACATCGACGTGTCGCCGTGATGACGCAGGATGTCGCGCACTGCAGAAGAAGATATGTGTGCGTATTCCTGAGCCGTAGGTATTATGATTGTCTCGATATTGGGCTCGAAACGGCGGTTGGCGTCGGCGATGGAGCGTTCCATCTCGAAATCGATCATATTGCGCACGCCCCTTACAATGTGGTTGATACCCAGCGAACGGCAGATATCGACGGTCAGGCCGTCATATTTGATCACCTTCACGCCATCCATTCCGGCCGTTGCCTCGCGGATGATGTCCAGTCGGGTTTCCATATCATAGAAACCGCTCTTTTCCTGGTTCACGCCGACCGCCACCACGACTTCGTCGAACATCGTGAGCGCGCGTTTGAGAATATTCAGATGTCCCGCTGTGAAGGGGTCGAAAGACCCGGGGAACAAGGCTGTACGTTTCATTTCTTCTTTGATTTCTTATCGTTTCCGAGGCTTGTCAGGAATTGCACGCAGAGCAGCAGGAGAAGCAGTCCGGCCACAAGCGTGGCAATCGAGCCTGCGATGTCACCGTGCTGAGCGAAGAAGGTCACACGCGAGCTGAGGTTAATCCGCGAGCTTATGGCATCGGGCACCCACCATCCGCTCTGCCGCAGCACATCGCCCCTCTGGTTGATGAAGCCGGAGATGCCGGTATTGGCACAGCGTGCCACATCGCGCCTCAACTCTATCGCCCTGATGCGCGAATAGCTGAAATGCTGGCGGTATCCGGGAGTATCTCCCCACCATCCGTCATTGGTTATCACGGCCAGAGCCTTGGCGCCGGCTTTCACATACCCGGTGCAGTACTCCGAATATACCGACTCGTAGCAGATGGGAACGCCGAGCGCTATGCGGCCAGTTTCGGCTCCAAGACTGTCGCGGCTCACAACATCGAGCGTGGAGACATATCCCTGACCGATGCAGCGGCCCATAAGTCCTCCGAGCTTGTCGTCAAGCGGAGCGAATATCTTCGGATACGGGGTGAGTTCGGTACCCACGACCAGTTTGTTCTTGTAGCAGTGGTCAGTGCGGCCTGTCCTGTCGGTAAGGAAGGCGGCATTGTGCGACTCGTACCACGCGCTGTCGCCATAAGGACGGGCCAGGATGGAAGGCTTGCTGCGCTGATTGAAAAGTTCATACACCGATGCTCCGAAAAGCAGGTTGACGTTCGGATACTCCGCAAGCACGCCCTGGAAAGTCTTCCAGGTAGGCGAGTCCTGCGGCCAGTTCATCCAGATGTCGGATGTGAATGTTTCGGGCAACATCAGCAGGCGTACGCTCTCCCCCGCTCCTTCAAGGCTGTAGAGACTGTCGAGTTCGTGGTGGAAGAGATCGACCACCTGAGCGTTCTGGTCGCGCTGGCTTGTAGCCTTGAGTTTGTGATAAGGGTCGAAATTGGATTGTGCGAGAGTAACGTCGAGCGTTCCTTCGGACTCTTCCGTGTATGTTGCATACCTGATTTCCGATGCGATGGCGGGGCCGAGTACGACAATAGCGGCAAGGGCAGGCAGAATCACACGGGCCTTGGCGTTCCAGCGGGCGAAAGTGCCGTCCGACAGAGCGACCATAATTCCGAAGATGCTCAGCGCGCTGGCCCAGATCCAAAGCGTACCGCCAAGCACGCCTGTCACTTCGTACCATTGGATGAGACTTGTCGTGCGGGCGAATGCGTTGCCAAGCGTAAGCCAGGGCCACGAAATCTCCGCGCTCACCATATACCATCTCTCCCACGCCGTCCAGAGGCAGGCAAGCAGGATGTAGGGCAGCACGCCCTGAAGGCGTTTCTTGCTAAGACGGAACACGCCGAAGACGAGAGCCATCTGCGCCGCATTGGCAACGACGGCAAAGATTCCGCCACCCACGGTAGCCTCGCACACCCACCAGGTGGTGAGGGCGTTCCACAGCGCGAAAGCGGCGAAATACCACCAGAAGAAATGGCGCACCCCGGTCTGCGAAGCCACCCTCTCCGCGCAAAGCAGAGGGACAAAGGCCGCAAGGGCCAGGAAGCCGGTGTGCGGAACAAGGAACGGGATGCTGATCAGCAGCACGAAGGCCGCAAGCAGCGCAATTATGAGCTTATTCGTCTGTTTCATTGTTTTCGGATGGCATATTCTTGCAATAGGCCCGCCACTTGGCAAGGAGGGCGGTCATATCGGCAGGGATTTCGGAATCGAACTGGAGCCACTTGTGCGTGGTCGGATGCTCGAAGCCGAGAGTCTTGGCGTGAAGCGCCTGGCGCGGGCATATCTCGAAGCAGTTCTGTATGAACTGTTTGTATTTGGCATATATCGTCCCTTTGCGTATCTCCATTCCGCCGTAGCGTTCATCGGCGAAGAGCGGATGGCCTATCGAAGCCATATGGACACGTATCTGGTGGGTGCGGCCCGTTTCGAGTTTGCACTCCACAAGGGTCACATACCCGAAGCGCTCG